>CALLPZ010000469.1 GCA_938015405.1 uncultured Pseudanabaenaceae cyanobacterium | reverse complement strand
CATCGTTGCAGCGCACGGCTACTTCGGTCGTTTGATCTTCCAATACGCTTCCTTCAACAACTCCCGTTCCTTGCACTTCTTCTTGGGTGCCTGGCCTGTGGTTGGTATCTGGATGACTGCTCTGGGCGTAAGCACCATGGCGTTCAACCTGAATGGTTTCAACTTCAACCAGTCTGTCCTCGACTCTCAGGGTCGTGTAGTCAGCACCTGGGCTGATGTGTTGAACCGCGCCAACTTGGGTATGGAAGTAATGCATGAGCGTAACGCTCACAACTTCCCCCTCGACCTGGCTGCTGGTGAGTCCGCTCCTGTGGCTCTCTCTGCTCCTGCTATCAACGGTTAGAACTTGAGGTTCATTCCTTGAGACTCTCCTTTAACTGGTTGGTTAAGGTTTGAGGTTACAAAGCGGCAGCTCCTGCATTGCAGGAGCCGCCGCTTTTGCGTTGGGGAAGGTTGAGTGTGGAGTTGTCGGGCTGTTATAGCAAGACCTGACTGGCAGTGATGTTGCTATCCACATCACTGTCTGCCATTTCTAGGTTTGATCGTTTATCACTAAGTAATAGGTGATGTGGCCACCGCTATAAAGCTCCATGCAATTGGTTGAGCGGAATTTGGGCTTCCTGAGCTTTTGAAGAGATTCTCTATTGATTTGGAAGAATGGCGTAGAGCACTGATATTCGCTGATTGAGCGGCTGGTGTCTCTGCGGCTGGTTCTGATGTTGGCAAAGGCTAGTTGGCGATCGCCTAAGCCGGAAGCCTCTCCAATAAAAAACGTCTATGCCTCTTCCGATGGTCGTGAAGGCAAAGACGTTTCTCGTCAATTCAAGTTGACTCTGTGATTATGAGGTCGCTTGGCATTCCCGCTCGAAGATGGCGCTGCCGCGTTCGGGCGGGATTTCGCTGATCGTATCCCAGTCATTACTGTCAAAGGCTCTTGCTTCCGCATAGGCCAAATCGTCGGTGAGAGTGGCAATGCTGGCGGGCGTAAATTGGCAGCGAGCCACGGTTTCTTCTCCGCCCATCTCTGACATGTTGAGGCTGACGTTCACAGCGCAGTTGCCATTGCGATCGCCGATCACATTCTGAGAAATCGCTATCTCCGGCATGAACTCCAGCGCAAAGCTGTAGCGGTATGGCTGACAGCCCTTAAGGTGATCGACCAGTCCAGTCGCTGAGCCTTCCAGGGTGCGAATTTCTAAGCCTTTGAGCAAGTCCGCCATGGCTGTGTCTAGCCCGGCGAGGTCGGAGAAGTCAAAGTCACTGGTCTCAAAATTGATTTCGCGAGAAGGGCTAGTTTGACTCGGAGTCGTGGTTCTAGCGGTGGGTGCAGACGGTGATTGAGGAACTTGGGGTGGTTGGACAATATGTAGCTCTTTGCCCAGACATTCCTGCTGCCCGGTGTTTGGATTAGTCCAATAGTTAATGCAGTCGCTGGCTTGGCTGGCTTGGTTGCCAAGTGTGGCGATGCAAATTGAAGCGAGCACGAGACTCAGAGAAAGACGTTTCATAGAAAAGCTGCTGTGATATTCAAGCTGTAAAACTGGAACAGCCTAGGCATTGTGAGAGAGCTAGAAAATCAGGTCTATGCTGTTCCTATAGAGGAATACATGAAGCGCTCCTGAGATTTCTTTTTCTTTCTGGCTTTTCTATCTGTGAAAATTTGGACTGATACAGACCGCTTGAGATTTATGGGATGAAGAGGCTGTAGCCATTTGTCGTCAGATTAGCGAATCTCTTCATCCCTAAGTTCAGCAATGCCATCTCTTTACGTGACGCTAGCATTCTCCTGAGATTTTTCCCGAGATAGGTTTGAATTCCCTCTAAGAATTTGTCTGTCAAACTTGCTGTAGAGAGAGTCACTATTATCCAGCTTTCCTGTTCTCTGGAGGATGGTATTGATATAGTAGCTAGCGAGTTTTGGACGGCTTAGATATTGATCAAAGTAAGCCCGGGCATTTTGCGCAATTGCCTCTCTCTCCTTACTGTTTTGAGCGTAGTATTCGCAAAGCTCTGGCAAATCTGACATATCTTCTTTGCAGTAGATAATGTTCTTACCATGTTCCAGAGGGACAGGTAACTGAGCTTTGTGAGGGTAGGCAACCACGCAGGCTCCAACGGCAAGGTAATCAATGAGACGGAAGCAGAGCGGACCATTGCCAG
This sequence comes from uncultured Pseudanabaenaceae cyanobacterium, assembly GCA_938015405.1. Lineage (GTDB taxonomy): Bacteria > Cyanobacteriota > Cyanobacteriia > PCC-9006 > JAAUQQ01 > JAAUQQ01. Next base: position 4,642 of record CALLPZ010000469.1, on the reverse strand, counting down.
GCAAATCCACGCAGACCTTAGATTGAGCCACTTCAGTGAGTGACTTCTGATAGCTCACTCGTCCAATACCACCGTTGTAGTTTAGACTTTCTTGCTCAGAGAGAATTTTGACAGCTTGACCACGAATTGTCTTTGCAAATCGTTCGCCAAAGCGCCCATATGCCTCAAATTGAAAACTTTGTTGATCGCGTAGCTTTCTGAGCTTCTTGAGCTGTAGATATATGTTGGAGTGAGCGGGAATAAAGCCGCCTGGAACAATATTAGATTTGTTATACCCACTCGTCGAAAACTGCATTTTGAAATACAGAGCAACGTTGGCTGCACAATCGTAATTAACTTCTACGAGATCATATCGATCTATGGCAATGGGATAGACCTGATCATCTATTTGTACTTCGATTACGACCGCATTCCTGTACGGAGTAATAGGCTTAAAAATAACTTCAAAGTTTTCCTGAAATTCATTCAATATTGGAATGAGCCATTTATGGGTCATTGCCCAATTGTAGCTAGATGGCCAGAAAATCTTGATTCGGCTCGGGTCAAAATTATTGCCTAGAGCAAGAGGCTTCCCTAAATCATGAAATGAATTGAAGTGACGGATGCGTGTCTCAGTGACATGGTCCTCAAACTTCATGGAAGATACAGCAGCCCATTCCAATGCCTTGCGCTTAAGGGTCATAAATTATAAAAATAATCGTTTTGTAGCCCGAAAAGTTAGATAAGCTTCCTTTCACTTTGATAGTGAAAAGAGCATTGAGTAGTGCTTAATTTCAGAGTCTAAACAGTAAAAATACTTAATTAGTGCCAATCTAAATAGAAAACTGAAAAATCCAATCTCTATTCTCGAGACTCTAGAGATGTAGTCAAATATACGCAGATTGGTACTAAGACTTAAAATATGCAGACTTATCTATAAACTTTTATACGTCAACTGGCTTGATCTTTTCGTTCAAACGCTTCCTCTTTGCAGAGGGTTTATCCTAGGCTCGATAAAGATAAAGATATTTCATGGTTCCCGGAAATATCTTCTGATGTCTATTGTCTGAATTCCCCAAAGGCTTGGGAATCAGCCATGGGATTGTTTTCCACTGCTCGTTGTATCGCTTGCTTTTGCAGAGCAATCTGCCGCCGAGGACATGGACTGTTCATGGGAACTCGGCAGCAATGGGGAGTGATTCGTCTCTTAAGCGATTTCCTCTGAAATCACGGAGAGGTTTTGTATATCTTCTGCGCTGAGAGATAGGGCTAAGGCTTGAGCATTGTTTTGGGCTTGGCTAGCATCCTTGGCACCTGGAATTGGCACAGCGCCTTGGGCGATGACCCATCTGAGTGCGACTTGAGCTGGGGTGTGCCCGTTATGGCTAGCAATAGCTTGGAGTTTCTCGAATAACGGTGACAGTTTTTCTAGGCCCTGTTTGCTGAAGCGAGGATCAAGACGTCGAGCGCCGACGGGAGCTTGATAGGTGGCTGCATTGTACTTGCATGTGAGTAAGCCTTGGGCGAGGGGGCTGTAGGCAAGGATGGTGATGCCGAGTTCCTGGGCAGTGGCCATAACGCCATTCGTTTCGATCCCACGAGAGAGTAGAGAATACTGCACTTGGTTGACCGCTAGGGGGACGCCTAGGTCAGAGAGTTGCTGATGAGCATTTCGCATTTGTTCGGCACTGTAGTTGCTGACGCTGATTGCCTCGATGCGGCCCCGCTTTACTTCGGCTGCTAGCGCCTTCATTAACTTGGGCTGACCTAACAAGAAGTCGAAGGGCCAGTGAACTTGATAGAGGGCGATGGAGTTGACGCCCAGGCGAGTCAGGCTTGCGGTGAGGGCATCGGAAACTGAGTTGGGGCTGAAGCGCCAGGGCAGAGGAAAGTATTTGGTTGCAATCTGCAAAGATTGCTCAGGATGGCGTTGGTAGTGATTTTTCAAGAAGCGACCCAGGAGGCGCTCGGATTCACCCAATCCGTAGATTTCTGCAGTGTCAAACAACGTGATCCCCTGGGCGATCGCCGCTATAAAGGCTTGTTCTAACTCTGCCTCGCCATACTTATCTCCATAGCCCCAGAAAAGCTTGTCTCCCCAAGCCCAGGTACCAATACCTAAGCTGGATACCGTGGGACCACTGGTGCCGAGTGTAATCGTTTGAACAGATTTGCTGGGGGAACTCATGGGAGATGGGGGTACGCTGGGAAACGGTGACGAGACTTGTTCAGTCATCTCGGCGGCGGATATTGTAATCGTGGGAACGGTCTTGTCGAGATCTGGGTCCATCGGTTAAGCCTGGGCCTAGTTCGATTGGGATGGAGCTCAGGGCCTAGTGATATCTATTTATTGTGAGTGCTATTCCATCGTGCTTCAACCCAAACTTTTGTTTAGTTCGCTGCGTCCGCTCGTCACTCACCCTGCATTCATTTGGGTCAATGGGGTCACCCTCGGCATTCTAGGAGTTTTGGGCTTCTATGCGCGCGCCAGTGGCAAAACCTACCGATTCTCGGTGTTATTTGAGGATCCCTATTCGGGGGGCCCCTTCTATAAAGCTTTTTTCACCAACTTTTCAGAGGTGATGTGGTGCATTGCTCTAGGGATTTGTCTGTTTTGCTTTGGCTTGATGCGTTCTTTAAACCGTCGCTATGACTGGTTTTTTATGGGGACGGCTTTAGTGATTGCTATGCTGCTTCTCGATGATCTGCAGCGTATTAGCTTGGTGCTGAAGTATGGCTGGGGATGGCCTAAGGGCATTATGTATTTGGTTTATATGGGGGCGATCGCTATTTACACCTGGGTTTTCCGTCGCCGCATCATCAGAGATACGCCCTTTCCACTGCTGCTCATTATGGTGGGCATGTTCTTGATTTCCGCCTTGGCGGATGTGTTTGGCAATAAGAGTCAGCCTGGACGTTTTGCGCTATTCGAGGATGGTACGAAGCTATTGGGTCTCATGAATTTAGTGCTCTATTGCTGGTTGGTCGGGCAACAGGAGGTGAAGCGACTGGTGATCAATGCTAGGGGGGAGCGGTAGGTGTGAGCTCCCCTCTCTTACCGGAAGCTTTCTGATTCAGTTATTTCTTCCAATGATATGGTTTTGATTGTCTAGGTCGTGATGTGATGGCCCTGCTCGGGGAGTGCGATCCATGGAGATTCCAGAGTCCTCGGATTCTCTCATTCAAGCCTCGTTTATTGCGCTGCCCCCCCAGGCCAGAGTTCAATGTGCCATTGATGCCATGGCGGAGGCCAAATCCAGCTGTGTGTTGGTCCTGGATGAGGGCAAGCTCGTTGGCATTTTGACAGAACGCGATATTGTTCGCCTCACCACGGAATCTGTTCTAAGCGGAGCGACGACACTGGCTGAAACCATGACTGGCAATGTCATTACCCGGCCTGTCTCAGAAATTTGCGATACGTTTGAGCTCACTCAGTACTTCAGTAAAAATTGGATTCGTCACTTGCCGGTGGTGGACGAGCAAGGTGCGGTTGTGGGGATCGTCACCCCCCATAGTCTCCGTAAGGCCATCAAGCCAGAATATTTACTCCGTCACATGCGGGTTGGAGAGGTTCTCCAGAATGATGTGATCTCTGGACTGCCTGATGATTCCGTTTTGGAGTTGTCCAAGCAGATGACTCAAAATCGGGTGAGCTGCATCGTGATCTTAGATCCGATGACTCTTGTGCCCATTGGCATTGTGACTGAGCGAGATATCGTGAAATTTCACAAGCGGGGGCTGGATGTGGCGATCGCTTCAGCGGAGTCCATTATGAGCGCACCGTTATCGACGGTGCAGCCCCAGGAATCGTTATGGGCTGTGCATCAGCTGATGATGGCCTTGGCGGTTCGGCGTCTTGTGGTCGTTCATGCTTCAGGCGAACTGGCAGGTATTGTCACCCAAACCCAGATGCTGAGAGTGCTGGACCCGGTGGAAACCCATCGAGTCATGCTTCAGATGCAGGCTTTGATCGATCACCAGACCCAAGAGCTGAATCGCCTCAACCAAGCCCTCCAGCGTAGTAACCAAGCGCTGACCCAGTTGACGTCGGTGGATGAGTTAACCCAGATTGCCAATCGTCGTCGGCTCAATGACTTTTTGCAGCAGGAATGGGCGAAACTTTCGGCGGTGAAGCAACCCCTGTCTCTGTTGATGTGTGATGTGGACTATTTCAAGGCCTATAACGATACCTACGGGCATCTGGCGGGCGATAACTGCTTGTCCAAGATTGCGAAGGCGCTACGCGCTGTGACGTGGCAAAGCTCGGATCTCGTTGCTCGTTATGGGGGGGAGGAATTCGTGGTGGTGTTACCCCATGCTGATAGTGTTGCGGCAGAGAAGGTCGCTAAGAAAATTCAGGCTCAAATTGCTGCCTTACAGCTGGTGCATGCGGGCTCGGCTATCTCTAAAGTTCTGACATTGAGCATGGGGGTCGTAACGGTGGAACCCGATGAGCATCGCTCGCCTGAAGAGGTTTTAGATGCAGCCGATCAGTTGCTTTACCAAGCAAAGCAGCAGGGACGGGATAATTACATTCTCAAATCCTTGGCCTCGTCGCCTTCCTTGCCATTGGATTCTGCCTCGCCTGGGCTGGACTTGGGCAGTGTGAAAACAGACCTCATTCATCCCTGAGGGTGCAAGCCCGATCTGGGCTGCTGCCTTT
>CALLPZ010000468.1 GCA_938015405.1 uncultured Pseudanabaenaceae cyanobacterium | reverse complement strand
AAGACCTCATTCATATCTGGATGAGTATGGCAATCTGCGATCTGACCTGGCTCAAAGTAGGCCTGGGCAAAGTTTGTCAGATGGGGCAATGTTCCCGCTCGCAACAACACCTTTTTTTGAATTGCGGCATTGTGAGAGACCGTCTCATGGGGTAATTGGTGAAGCTGAATCTGCTGCATGGCAAGCTTGCGATCGCAAAAGGAAGAGCCTAGGATTAGCGCCTTTTACAATGGTTGAGGTCTACCGTCAGGAGAACTTGCCCTTGCGTAGCTGGATCGAAGAAGACATTCTCTACATCCATGCAGATGATGTACCCCTCTATAAGAAAAAGGGTTCCATCGTCCGAAACAGTTTCTTTTGGGCGCTGCGCTCCATCGCAGCCCAGGCTCCCATGGGCAAAGCCTGGGAATTCGAAACTGCAGTCTGGTTTGCTCTCCAGCGCATGCTGACCAACTTCACAGACTCAGGCTATCTGGGCACCCATGAAACCCAGCTGGAGTTTCGCGAAGATGCAGTAATCCCAAAACTGCTACAGACTATGGCCACCTGGATTCCTCAAGCAGCATTTGATAACGAGCCAGAGCCGGAACCACGGCAATATTTTGAGGATGATGGTGATGCTACTGAATCAGCAAGCGTTGGGCGGTGGAATAAAACCGCTCAGAAACGCCAAAAATCATCTTTCCAACGCAAGGCCAAGAAACGTCAGCCTCCTGAAGAACGTCCTTCCCCTCCCTACTCCAGCTACATCAAAAAGCAGCCCTAGCGCGATCCCTAGCCATGGCCAACCAACCTTACAGCCCTCAACCCGATTCAGAATCTGAGGGGACTTCCAATTCCTTGGGCGATGGGCCCAGCTATGACCTCATCATCCGCAACGGTCGCCTGCTGGACTTGAGCGATACGAAACCAGGCAACCAGTGCTGCGACACTCAGCCCGAGCTGACGGATATTGCCATGGGCGATCGCCGCATTCTCGCCATTGGCCCCAATCTTCCTGGTCACGCCAAACAAACCATCGATGCCCAGGGTAATCTCGTCAGCCCCCCCTTTGTGGAATCCCACATTCATCTCGACTCAATTCTCACTGCAGGCGAGCCTCGCTGGAACCAGAGCGGAACCTTATTCGAAGGGATTGAGATTTGGGGAGATCGCAAGCAATCTCTAAGCCAAGCTGATGTCAAAGCCCGTGCCCTAGCAGCCCTGAAACTGCAAGCCAGTCATGGAGTGCTCCATGTTCGCAGCCACGTAGATGTTAGCGAACCCAAACTCATCGCTCTCCATGCCCTACTAGAACTACAAGAAGACGTCCGTCCCTGGATAGATCTTCAGCTAGTTGCCTTTCCCCAAGACGGACTTTACGGCGCGCCTCAAAACTCAGACCTACTAGAAGAAGCCCTCAAGTTAGGCACCGATGTGGTCGGCGGCATTCCCCATTACGAACTCACCCGTGAAGATGGCGTTAGCTCTATCCATCGGCTCTTTGACCTCGCAGAAAAATATGATCGTCCCTTGGACTTCCACTGCGACGAAATAGATGATCCCCAGTCACGATTCCTAGAAGTGGTCGCAGCCTGCGCCCTGCGTCGCGAAATGGGTCATCGAACTACCGCAAGCCACACCACAGCCTTTGCCAGCTATGACAACGGCTACGCCACAAAACTCATGGGGCTACTGCGTCGGGCCCAGATCAACTTCATTGCCAACCCCCTCATTAACATCACACTCCAAGGACGAGGCGACAGCTACCCCAAGCGCCGAGGCGTCACCCGTGTAAAGGAACTCTGGCAAGCAGGGCTCAATGTCAGCCTCGGACATGATTGCATTCAAGATCCTTGGTATGGGTTGGGATCTGGCAATCCTTTAGATGTGGCGCATATGGCAATACATGTCTGCCAAATGACAGGCCAGGAAGAGATTTCAGCCTGCTATGCCATGGTGACTCGAAATGGAGCTCAAACCCTGGGCATCCAGGGGCAGAAATATGGATTACAAATTGGGAACCTTGCAAACTTAGTCGTATTAAACGCAACCACCCTCAGAGAGGCCCTTAGCCAGAGAGGGATGGCGATCGCAGTGATCAGTCAGGGGCATTGCCTAGCCCAAACCTCTCCCCCCCAAACGGAGTGGCAGCTTCCAGCAAACAGGACCCCATAGCTCTGCACATCTCACGCAGAATTCCCCGTCAAAGCCATTATTTAGAGGATTCAGCCTTTGCCCAATCCCCCTGGGTAAAGCACCATGATGCTGGGTTATGCCCCGAACTTACGCAGTCTCTATTGGCGACAAAAACTCTCCGCGCACAGCAGACGGTCTCAAAGATCAAGATTTCAAAGGCCAAGGTCTCAAAACCAACCTACTGCGCTCTCTCACGTCGCGAAGAGATTCAAACCACTCCCAGTAAAGACTTGCACAGCATTTACAGGAGAAACATTATCAGAAGCATGAGATGGCCTTATGTCATCAGCCTTTTATGCGAAAAACATACAAATCCACTTGCATAAACTCCAATCCTAAATATTGTCTGTAACAAAGTTTGCTTTCCAATAAATAAGCTGTACCCTTTATCTAGAGTTTCACCGTTCTAGGTGATATGGCAGCAACTTGGCCTTGCGTGCCGATGGCAACTTCAGTTCATCTGAACGTCATTCTTGCCTTGTCAAGCTCATCAGACGTCTCCAAATTTTGGAGCATATAGCCCAATTTCATATCAAATGGGCTTTAAATTTAGATATGTCGGTCCCCTTACTTAGGGTTCTCATTACTTAGTTGTGCAATGCACAGTTTTGTTTGGGAATGGTAAATGAACCCCTCCGAAAATCGCCTGCGACCCAATCTTCAGAAGTCTTCTAGAGCATATTCATGGTCTTTGGAGCTTGACTTTGCAAGAGCTAACTCCACTTCCAGTGCAACCTAAGTTGGTTTCGTTACGTCACAGGTACTGAAGACAGTTTCGGGGTCTAAGTATTTTGGTCTGTCAGAAAACCCTACATTTAGCGGTCTTGACTAGGCCTATCTATATGTAAGGATGATATTGACACACCCAGATTTGTAACTTCCCACAGTCATACTACTCAGGGTGTTTGGATGAGTATCCAGTCTGAGCAATTTGCTAAAAACGGATTGAAAAAGCTACTGTTCGTCGTCGGTAGCGGTGCCTTTGCTTTTTCTGCAGCTGCGCTTCTGACCTACGGCCATCTTCAAGGTAAAGCTTATCGACAGGAGCGCTCCCAATGGGTTGCGCTTCAGGATTCTGCTTCCGCTGAAGACTATGAAGGTTGTCGCAGCCAAGGGGATGCTTTTTCCTCCGGCTCTCGCTTCTATGGCGAAGCTCAGGCTCTCGTTCAGCAATGTAGTATGGGCCTCGCCCGTGAGCAAGCAATTGATCAAAATCTGACCCAGGCCATCTCCACCGCTTTAGCGATCAATACTTCTGACGGAGCCTTGAAAGAAGAGGCCCAAGCCCTCGTCACGCAATGGTCAGGGCAAGTCGTCAAGAAGGGAGAGCAGTTACTCCAAGCAGGCGAGCTGGATCAGGCGATCGCGCTTCTGAGAGAACTCCCAGCAGAGTCTCCTACTTCAAGTTCCATTGAATCGACTGTGCAGGGCTGGCAAAAGCAGTGGAGCCAGAGCGAAGCTGCAATCCAGGAGAGCACAGAGCTCTTAGACAAAGGGCAGTGGTTAGCCGCGAAGGAAAAGCTCGACACCATTGCTTCCATTACCTATTGGCAAAAACAGAAGAAGCCTCTGCTAGAACAGGCAGAAGCAGGCATTGCTGAGGTTGCTCGCTATGAAGCTGAGCAAGCAAGACAACGGGCGATCGCTGCAGCTCCTCGCTATAACTACGAAGCACCTCGTGCCGCTGCTACTCCCAGTTACGCAGGGGGTGGAGCAAGCCAAGCCCCTGTAACGGCTTACGTTCCCCCAGCCCCCAGCCCAGCGCCCTCTGTTAGCAGCTTTGATAGCAGAGTCGAAAATCTGTACAACAGTTATGTTGCCCAAGGCCAGAATAGCTGGGACGCTTGGGTGCAGGCTTGTCAGGCTTCCGGCGGCTATGTCGTAGACCAAGGCCCCCAAGCGGGATGCAGCCCCTAGAGGCCTATCTATCGAGCAGAGTAGAGACAGTAGAGATGTTAGCCTCTCTTGCTACTACAACAAAGCCTACATAGACGATGGTCTATGTAGGCTTTGTTGTAGTAGCTAAACCTAGGTTTTAGATTTCTAACCGATCAAAAATCACATCTAGGTTACGAAGATGATGCTTTGACTCAAAGCAGCCTTCTAGCTCCTCAGGCGATAAGGTCGCAGTCACATCAGCATCTTGCTTGAGCAAACCTTTGAAGTCTCCCCCCTCTTTGTTCCAAGCCTCATGGGCGCAGCGCTGGACAATGCGATAAGCCTCTTCTCGAGCCATGCCCTTTTCAACCATGGTCAACATCACCCGCTGACTAAAGACCACGCCGCCATAGCAGTTGAGATTACGCAGCATGTTGTCGGGGTAAACCAAGAGGTTCTTCACCAGCTTGGTATATTCCGTCAGCATGAAGTGGGTGGTGGCTGAGATATCTGGCAACATCATCCGCTCTACCGAGCTGTGAGAAATATCCCGCTCATGCCACAAGGCGATATTTTCTAGGGCTGCAATGCTATACCCGCGCACCACCCGGGCCATGCCGCTGATACGCTCCGACTTAATGGGGTTGCGCTTGTGGGGCATCGCAGAGGAGCCTTTCTGCTTTTTCGAAAAGAACTCTTCAACTTCCAACACATCAGTCCGCTGGAGGTTGCGAATTTCCACCGCAAAGCGCTCCAGGGAAGCCGTGACAATAGCTAAGGCGCTAACGTAATCTGCATGGCGATCGCGGGAAACCACCTGAGTTGAAGCAGTGTCCGGTTCCAGCCCCAGTAGTTCACAGGTCTTAGCTTCGACCTGGGGATCAATATTGGCATAGGTTCCCACGGCTCCAGAGATCTTACCCACAGCCACTTGCTTGCGAGCCTGGACCAAGCGATCGCGGCCACGCAGCAACTCTGCCAACCAGCCTGCCAGCTTAAAGCCAAACGTAATCGGCTCAGCATGAATGCCGTGGGAACGACCCGCCATCACGGTGTACTTATGCTCACGAGCACGCTCACGGGTCACCGCGATCGCCTCATCCAACTGCGCCAGCAGTACATCAGCACTTGCCACAATCTGCAAAGCCAAAGCCGTATCCAACATGTCCGAACTGGTCATGCCCAGGTGGATATATCGTCCGGCATCCCCTACGTACTCGTTCACGTTCGTCAAGAACGCAATCACGTCATGCTTCACCTCAGCCTCGATCTCTAGCACCCGCTTGGGATCAAAATCAGCCTTGGCCTTAATCTCTTCAACAGCGTCCTTGGGAATGTAACCTAGCTCAGCCTGGGCTTCACAGACTGCAATTTCAACCTGGAGCCAGGTTTGCAGTTTATATTTGTCAGTCCAAAGATCGCCCATGGCGGGCAGGGTGTAACGCTCAATCAAAGTCCGTGGGGGGCTAATACAACCTTTCTATTTTACTGCCAAGCTCCCCTTTCACTGGGGTCTCTGTGCAGAAGAAGCACCGGCCAACGCTCTAAACAAACGTTCCATGTCCAGCTGGCTTCAACAAGAATGAGAGGAGCAAGTCTCCAAAAGCGTTAAGCCTTGCCGTTAAACAAACAAAAGGGAGGTGGAGCATTCAATCGCTCCACCTCCCTCTAAAATGATTTTCTTGCTCAGCCTCAGGAAGGGTAGATCGCTAGGCGAAGCTCCAATCCTTGGCTTCTACAGAAAAACTCAACCTAGTTCACAGTGATGGAGCCAACCATACCAGCACCACGGTGAGGCTCACAGTAGTAGGTGTACTCGCCAGGAGTATCAAACGTGGCGGTAAAGGTCTCGCCAGGGCTGAAAGCCAGGGCTTTGTGGCTAAACTTAGCCGAATCTTCCCCCGCAGGAGCCTTCTCAAACACAACGTTGTGAGGAGCAAGCTTGTTGTTTTCCCACTTCACAGTGTCACCAGCGCTGATTTCAACTTTATTAGGCTGAAAAGCGAGCATACCGTTGTCTGCACCCATCTTGATGGTTGTTTCACCAGCCATGGCGGGGCTAGCCGACATGAAAACTGGGCTCAAAATCAGCAATGCAGCGGGGACCAAAAGCGCAATGCGCTTAAAAACCTTGGCAAAAACGTTCATGGCAAATCCTGCAGAATAGACAGCTCGTCAAAGCATCTTACTATTCTAATCATTTTCTGCACGAGTTAAACCACCGGGAAACCCGAAGAAGAGGAGGGGGTTACTGGAATATCCGATCTGCAACCATCCCGAAGAAAGAGAAATTCCTAGGCCAAGCTTGATGGACATATTCCGTTTTATGAAGCATGCAAGAGAGAATTCTCCCTCCTACGGTTTGGAGGTTCGTTATGGGTATAGCGGAGCAATGGATAAGTCCTTTTCAGCCCCGACTTGCCCCAAAGAATGGGCAGCGATGGGTCTGGAATTGGATACAGCTCAAGGATTTGGGCAAACTGGGGAAAGCCGACTCTCTTTTCGAGGCCAGGCAATCGCAACCTCTGCTTCAGGGGATAGCTTCAGATCAAGTCAGCCCAGTTGGCATAGATCAAGGCAACGACTCACCAGAAAGAAGAGGGCTGTTACAGGCAGGCGAAAAAAGCGAACCAATATTCGCTAAATCTCCCCAACGAGCCCCGTTGAGCTGGGGCATTCTGTTACAGAAATGGTGGTCTCTGCTCACTGATTTCTGTAACAATATGAAACGTCCTCGTCGATACGTGGCTCTCCCATGTATGGCGGGTTCCTCCATTGATGGGATGACCAAGGTCCATTTTCAAGGTCGGTGGTGGTGGAAAACACCTCTACTACAAGCCTCTGAAGTTTCCCCAAGGTCACTCCATCCCTTTGCCAAGGTCTCCTACTGACTCCCCACAATTGCAGTTTCTGCGCCGAGACCTCACATCCATGGCAGATATGTCGCTCAACAGAGTCCTCCATATCTGCCCCATTGGTCAGGCTTATCCTGTTGCTTAGAACGGTCATACTCCATGCCACAGCTTACTCAACCCAAAACTCCTCACCACGTTGTTATTGTGGGTGGCGGCTTCGCAGGCCTCTACGCAGCCAAATCCCTTGGCAAAGAGCCTGTCAAAGTTACCGTCGTCGACAAGCGCAATTTCCACTTATTTCAGCCCTTGCTCTACCAAGTGGCGACCGGTAGCGTCTCTCCCGCAGACATCTCTTCACCGCTGCGGGGGATTCTCAACCGCCAGTCCAACACCAAGGTTTTACTGGATGAAGTAATTGACCTGGACCCCAAGAGCAAAAATATTGTGCTCAAGGGAGGCGTGCTTTCCTATGACTCCTTGATTATGGCGACGGGAGTCAGCCACCACTACTTCGGTAATGACCAGTGGAAGGACATTGCCCCTGGGCTCAAGACTGTTGAAGATGCCCTGGAAATGCGCCGTCGAATCTTTGCAGCCTTCGAAGCAGCAGAGCAGGAAACCGATCCCATCAAGCGCCAAGCTTGGCTGACTTTTGTGATTGTCGGTGGCGGCCCAACGGGTGTTGAACTGGCTGGCGCGATCGCTGAACTCGCGAACCAAACCCTCAAACAAGACTTCCGCAATATCGACACCACCACAGCCAAGGTGCTGCTGATCGAAGGTCTGGACCGCGTGTTGCCTCCTTTCGCCCCTGAACTGTCTGTCGATGCCCAGAAGTCTTTGGAAGACCTCGGCGTCACGGTACTCACCAAGCGCATGGTCACCAACATTGATGAAACGAGCGTCACCATCCGCAATGGCGATGAAACCGAAATCATCCCCGCTCGTACTGCCCTCTGGGCTGCTGGTGTAAAAGCTTCTCGCATGGGCGCTGTGCTCTCCGAGCGCACTGGAGCAGAGCTAGACCGCTCGGGCCGCGTCACCGTAGAGCCGGACTTTTCCATTAGGGACAATCCCGACATCTTCGTCGTCGGAGAC
>CALLPZ010000467.1 GCA_938015405.1 uncultured Pseudanabaenaceae cyanobacterium | reverse complement strand
GCTCGAATTCCATCCATTCCGCCGCTCCAGATCTCCATTTTTTGACCCCATAGAGGCTTGCCACCATGTCGCCAGAAACCTTGCAACCCATCACTGAAAACCTTGCGAGCAGAGCCCAGGTTCGTCAGCAGATTGCATTGCAACTTTTGGCCCAGCGAGCCCTCAGTCATCAGAACATTACGACCCTGTTTGAGGCGATCGCCGATACGCTGACCCTTCTGATGGAAATGCCCTACTGTCGCAGCTGGCAAATGCTATCGGACAACGCCACCCTACAGCGCATCACCGTTACAGATAACCTCAAAAGCCAAGCCCTACCGAACCAGCTCAGCAGCGCAGAGCATCCGCTGGTTGACGAGGCTAAACACCTCAAGCGTCCGTTTCGCTTTCGCAATGGACCTGAGCCATTGGAGAGCAGCTCATCGGACCCGCTTCGGGCCAGGCTCCATCGCTCCCTGCTCCAGCCAGAAAGCTGGCAGCGTCTGTTTATGCCAGCGACCTGTAACAGCGGTGTTCTCATCCCAATCTGTGGGCTGGATCAAGAGCTGTTGGCCCTGATCGAGCTCTATGGGGAGCATCAAAAATTTGGCAGCGGCGAGTTGCAGTTTTTGCAGTCCGTAGCCCATCTGCTGGCCACGGCGATGCAGCGATCGCGTTCCGAGGCGCTGCTCGCCACCCAAAGCAAAGTGCTGGAGCAATTGGCAGCGGGGGACTCACTCCAGGACATTTTCACAAGCCTCTGCCTATTAATGGAGGAGCAATCCCCAGGGGGACTCTGTTCAATTTTGCTGCTGGATGAAACCGGCACCAAGATGGTCAGTGGCGCAGCGCCCACCTTTCCAGAGGAGTGGAACGATGCCATTAATGGCCTAGCCATTGGGGAAGGGGTGGCGTCCTGTGGCACGGCGATGTTTCGCAAGGAGCCCGTGTTTGTCGAAAACATTGCCACCGATCCCCTCTGGGCACCGTTCAAGGAATTCGCAGCCCACCATGGCATCCAATCCTGTTGGTCCACGCCTTTCTTTTCTCAAACAGGGGAAATATTAGGAACCTTTGCCCTATCTCACCGCACGGCCTGTGCACCGTTGCAGTATCACGATCAGCTGATCAAAACCGCCATCCATCTAGCCAGCATCACCACAGACAACAGCCGTTCGGCAGCCCAACTACGCCACCAGGCAGAGCATGACCTGCTGACGGGGCTGCATAACCGAATGACGCTGTTAGCGCGAATTCAGCAGCTGTTAAATCAGACTGAAACCCAGAACTGGCGTGACGCTTTTGCAGTGGTGTTTCTGGATGTGAATCACTTTAAGTTGGTGAATGATAGCTGGGGCCACAATGTGGGGGATCAGCTGCTGGTGGCGATCGCCCGACGCATTGAGCGTTGCTTACCCGAAACGGCGACCTTTGCCCGTCTGGGGGGAGATGAGTTTGCGATTGTTTTGGAGAACATTGTGTTGGAGAACAGTGGGGAGAGTGAGCCCTTCCAGGGCGAGGTGCAGGACATTGTCCATGACATTGTGGAGCAGTTTACACAGCCTTTTCGATTGAGCGATCGCGAATTATTCGCATCCACCAGTGTGGGAATTGCCTACAGCTGCGATAGATATACGGAACCGGAGGAGCTGCTGCGGGATGCGGATATTGCAATGTATCGGGCCAAGCAGAGCCTGAGTGGGGAAAAGGTGGCGGTGTTTGACCAGGCGATGCATGAGCGGGTGATGGCTCGCCATGGACTGGAGATTGGCTTGCGCCAGGCAATCCAAGAGATCTGGCAATGTCAGGGCGTGGTGCAAACGGAGGGGATGGATGGCACAGCTCCCTGCCAGTTAGAACTGCATTATCAGCCGATCGTGACCCTGGCCACGCGGAAGATCGTCGGCTTCGAGGCCTTGTTACGCTGGCAACATCCTGAGCGGGGGCAAGTGGGACCAGATGAGTTTATTCCTGTGGCAGAGGAGACCGGGCTGATTATTCCCCTGGGAAGCTGGGTGATGCTGGAGGCCTGTGGGCAGCTACGGCAGTGGCACCAGCAACTCAGAGACCCGTCATTGATGATGAGTATTAATGTTTCGGGGCGGCAGCTGTTGCAGGCAGATTTTGTCGAGCAGGTGGCAAGGTTGTTGGCGGAGAGTCAGTTGCCACCGAGCTGCATTAAGTTAGAGATTACAGAGACCGTGTTGATGTCAGCAGCGGCGGTGGTGCGGCAGCGGTTGCAGGCATTACGGGAATTGGGCGTGCATTTGAGTTTGGATGATTTTGGCACGGGCTATTCATCGCTGAGCTATTTACATCAGTTTCCGGTGAATACGTTGAAGATTGATCGGACATTTGTGATGGATTTGCAGCCAGGGCAGGATCAGGTGACGCGGACGATGGTGGCGTTGAGCGAGGGGCTGGGGTTAGCGACAATCGCGGAAGGTATTGAAACGGAAGAACAGCTGGCGCAGTTAGCAGCCATGGGCTGTGAGTTTGGCCAGGGGTATTTGTTTTCGCGCCCCGTGGATCGGGTGGGAGCAGAGGCGTTACTGCTGAAGGAGTAGGAGCTTGCCTGGCTTTATAATTGCTGGGGCAACTGCCGATCCAGGGGGAATTTAAGACGTGCAAAGTGCCCCAGCGTAAACATTTTCAGGGGATTGAATCTCATCGGAATTCCCCCAAAAGCAGAGCAAGCCTTAGCGTCCTTACCCTCCCTAAAATCTACGTTTTATTCCCACTGTTCAATGACTTACCTCTAACAATCCCCAGCCTCTACACGAGTATAAAATATCATCGTCAGACAGTCGTATTTACTTACCCATCAAGGCTTTCAGAGTTTTACAAAGTTCACGGCTAATCATCTGTTTAACTCGCCCTATTTTGATCAACGGTGCTGCAAGACTATAGTTAAAGAGTTATTTGTTGGCTAAAGTCTAGTTTTTGTTCGATGAAGCCTATCCGATAGCATTACTTCCTTCAATGTAGGAATTATCAGATTTGAAGGTAGGCCAATTGACTTATATTGCAAGGGCTCTATGCTTCAAAAAGCATTCGAATAGTCACCCCTTACCTGGGAGGTTGTTTGAAAGTTGGGCTTATGCCTCAAATTTGGGCCCAGATGATCTAAGGCTCTGCGCCAATCAGCGGCTCTCATGAGACTCGCTGCTACAGCGACGGGCCTTTTCAAAAAAAACCTGAAGCCCTCTGCTTTAGAGCAAATAACTCTGTTCCCCCACCATCAGCCATGTCGCAGTCTTTCTCTCGTCAGATTGTCGGTACAACACCGTTCAGTCAGCAAGACGCGCTGCAACTCCTAGCCCAGCAAGCTCTAAGTCATACCGGCATCGCAGCGCTGTTTGAAGCAATCACCGCAACACTCAAGACTGTTCTAGGGATGCCCTACTGCCGCTGCTGGCAGATGCTATCGGACAATCTCACCCTCAAATGTATCTCGGTCAGCGAAAACCTTAAGAACGAGAAGCTTCCAACCTCGTTCAGTGGTGCTGAAGCTGCCTGGATTAAACGCCTCAAGCAACGCAAACATCCATTTGCCCTGAGTTCGCATCAGCGGTCTCCAGAAGACTGGTCGGAAATTTTAGTGCCAGACGCCTGCAATGCGGGGGTTCTCATCCCCATCTGTGGCTCGGATCAAGAGCTGTTAGCCGTTATTGAGCTATACGGAACTGAACTCCAGCAGAGCGATAGCGAGCTGGATTTTTTGCAATCCGTGGCGCATTTGCTGGCCACTTCTATTCAGCGATCGCGGTCTGAAGGCCTACTAGCCACTCAAAGCAAGATATTGGAACAATTGGCTGCGGGGGATTCTTTCCAGAACATCCTGAGCAGCCTCTGTTTGCTGATTGAAGCCCAATCCCCCGGCAGTCTCTGTTCGATCATGTTGTTGGATGAATCGGGAACCAAGATGGTGGCTGGGGCAGCGCCTACCTTTCCCCAGGAATGGAATGATGCGATCGATGGCTTGACCATTGGTGAGGGCGTGGCTTCTTGCGGAACGGCCCTGCATCGCAAGGAACCCGTTTTTGTCACAGATATTGCCACAGATCCACTCTGGGCTCCCTTCAAAGCTTTCGCTGAGCTCCACAACATTCATTCCTGTTGGTCCACTCCTTTTTTTTCACAGACGGGGGAGGTTCTGGGCAGCATAGCCCTGTCCCATCGCTCTGCCTGTGCGCCGTTGCAGTTCCATCACCAGCTGATTAAAACTGCTGCCCATTTGGCGAGTATTACGACAGACAGCAGTCGTGCCACAGCCCAACTCCGCCACCAGGCTCAACGGGATGTGCTCACAGGGCTCTACAACCGGAAAACACTTCTGTCACAGATTCAGGCCAAGATACAAGCCCTGCGAGAGAAGCCTTTGTCAGAGTCGTTCGCAGTTGTGTTTCTCGATGTGGATCACTTCAAGCTAGTCAATGACAGTTGGGGTCACCGTGTGGGTGATCAGCTCTTGATGGCGATCGCCCATCGCCTCAAGGCTTGTTTGCCCGAAAGCGCTGTACTGGCTCGCTTGGGGGGAGATGAGTTTGCCATTTTACTCGGGGGATATCCCAGGCAGTCGGGAGCCCAGGAGATTCTCAACCGTATTGTTGAACAGTTCTCCCAGCCGTTTGAATTGGGTGACCATTCCCTGTTTGCGACGACGAGTGTGGGCATTGCCTATAGTAGCGATCGCTACCAGGATCCCGAGGAGATTTTGCGGGATGCGGATATTGCCATGTATCAGGCAAAGCAAACGCTTTCGGGTGAGAAGATCGCGGTGTTTGATCGGGCGATGCATGACCAGGTGATGGCTCGCCATGGCTTGGAGACGGGGTTGAGGTTGTCGATTCAGCAGGCTTGGCAGTCTCGGGGAGCGATTGCAGGGGAAGGTCATCCAGTGGTGCCAGCGTTGGAGCTGCATTATCAGCCGATTGTGAGTTTGGCGAATCGGGAGATTGTGGGTTTTGAGGCTTTGTTGCGCTGGCAACATGAGCTGCGGGGAAGGATTGAGCCGGTGGAGTTTATTCCGGTGGCGGAGGAGACGGGGTTGATTATTCCGTTGGGGAGTTGGGTGTTGCGATCGGCTTGTGAGCAGTTGAAGCTGTGGCATCAGCAACTGGGGGATGAGTCGTTGATGATGAGTATTAATGTCTCGGGGCGGCAGTTGTTGCAGGCGGATTTTGTGGGGCAGGTGGGGCAGTTGTTGGCGGAGAGTGGGTTGCCGCCGAGTTGCATTAAGTTAGAGATGACGGAGACGGTGTTGATTAAGGCGACGCCGGTGTTGAAGGCACGCTTGGAGGCGTTGCGTGGGTTGGGGGTGCATTTGAGTTTGGATGATTTTGGTACGGGGTATTCGTCGCTGAGTTATTTGCATCAGTTTCCGGTGAATACGTTGAAGATTGATCGGTCGTTTGTGATGGATTTGCGGCCGGGGCAGGATCAGGTGACGCGGACGATGGTGGGGTTGAGTGAGGGGTTGGGGTTGACGGCGATCGCGGAGG
>CALLPZ010000466.1 GCA_938015405.1 uncultured Pseudanabaenaceae cyanobacterium | reverse complement strand
CTTTGAAGGGGTAGCAACTGCCATGATTGACGAAGGCGTCGTGAAATATAACTGTCGCTGGATTCGCGGTGAGGCTGTGGCAGAGGAGATGGCACAACAGCTGAATGAATATCGCGATCGCCTCTATGCCCAGAACCTCATCGGCCAATACCCCGACGGCATTGGCTTCGGCAACCTCAGCATCCTCCACCCGACAAATCCAGAAGAATTTATCATCACCGCCACCCAAACCGGCCACCTCAACCAACTCAACCCCCAGCACTACACCACCGTCACCAGTTGGGATCTCGCGGCCAACCAAGTCACCTGCCAAGGTCCCGCCCAGGCCTCTTCAGAATCCCTCACCCACGCCACCCTTTACCAAGCAGCTCCAGAAATCAAAGCCATCATCCATGTCCACGACTACCCGCTGTGGGCTTATCTAATGGATGAGGTGCCAACAACAACGCGCGAGACACCCTACGGAACGCCTGAAATGGCCCAGGAAATGGAACGGCTCCTGCGAGAGTCAGATTTGCGGCAGCGCAAGATTTTAGTCATGGCGGGCCATGAGGAAGGCATCATTAGCTTTGGAGCAGACTTAGCTGAGGCCTATGCCGTGCTAGTAGGAGTGACTGACGGTGTCTCTGCATAACGATTGGCAATAGAAATGTAATCAGCCCCAATGCCCCTATGGGAAGCGGTGAGGAGAGGGCCAAGATTTATGCCAGAGGCCTATTCAAGTCAAGCGATGGATCATTGCCTCAACGATCTCCACGATCGCCTCACACTTCTGCGGATCCAACGCATCAGGATGGGGCGAGGCAAATTGTCCCGAGTCATTGTCGAAATACTTGCCAGATGCCGTAGCAAATTCCTCTGACAGAGCCGCGCGGATCAAAATATCAGCGCCAATACGCAGATCGCCCCCGGCCACACCAAAGGCCTCTTTCACCATTTTGCTGCCCAGTAGCGAAGCAGGATTCACGGCGACAATCGCCGGTCCATCCTCCCCCAATGCCAGCGCCAAACTGCGAGACCACATCGTCAGCGCCAGCTTACTTTGAGCATAGGCTGCACCATGGGACAGCTTCACGCCTCCCGCAAATGCTTCGAGGTTCACGGGGGCCTGGGCTGCAGAGGAAAGGTTGATCACTCGACCCTCGGCATCCATTAGCGGTAGCAGTCGCTGGGTGAGTAAGTAGGGTGCAATTGTATTAACAACAAACCGCACATCCAAGCCATCCGATGTGATTGGATTTTGGGTGTTGTAAACGCCAGCATTATTGATCAACACATCCAATTTGCTGTGCTTTGCGGAGATGGCTTTTGCCATGGCCTCCACATCGGTCAGATTTGCGAGATCGGCGACATAGCTTTCCACAGTGCTAGCCTGGGGAATGGCCGACAAGGTTTGTTTGACTGCTTCAAGTTTCGCGGCGTTACGGCCATGGAGCAAAATGCTGTGCCCTTGGGAGGCCAGCAGCTTCGCGGTTTCTAAGCCGATGCCGTCTGTCGCGCCTGTGAGCAGAATGGTCTTGGGCATGGTTCTAAGTTCCTGGGCTGACTGAATCTGGGCTGACTGAATCTGGGCTATGCAAAGTCTGGTAAAACGTCATCGGCGAGACGCTTCAGCGTCGTCTCGATATCGGCTTGGTTAAAGCGTAGGTTGAGGGCGACGTGGTTGATGCCGATTTCTTCTAGGGATTTGAGATGCGATCGCAGCTGTCGACTCCCCAACCGCAAGCCTAAATGAATCGGTCTCGGAGGAGCCTGAGGGTCCTCAACCAGATCCACATAGAGCGGCTGCATCACAGGCTTGGCTGGGTTCCCCGTCGCTTCAACCCGCGCCTGCCAATCACGAACAACCTGTGCCTGCACAACTGTATTACGGGGATAGGTCATCCAGCCATCTCCGTTCTGCGCCACCCAAGCTGGGTCTTGCTGGCTGCCACCAGTAATGAGCAGGGGCAGCTGGCCAGAGACTGGCTTTGGCAACAGGTTCATGCCACCGTTGGGGCTGCCGTAGGCATTGTTGAAGCTGGGTGTGTTCTCGCCCATCCGTCGGATGTAGTCAAAGCTTTCGCGGAAGCGGGTGCTGCGATCGCCAAAGCTCAAGTTCAGAGCAGGGTATTCCTCGGGGCGATCGCCCGAAGCCACGCCCAAAATCAGCCGCCCGCCCGACAGCACATCAGCGCTGGCAGCCGCCTTAGCCACATGAGCCGGGTGACGCAGCGGCAAAATAATGCTGGAGACGCCCAGGGCAATACGCTGGGTTTGCCCAGCCAAAAAGCCAAGGTAAACAAACGGGTCAAAGGTCTGGCCCGCATCGCCAAAGGAAGGCACGTTGAACGGCACATCGCGGAGCCAAACCGCAGCAAAGCCCAGTTGCTCAGCCAATTGAATCCGTTCGAGATGGTGAGCCAGTGTCGGCACTGGGTTCTGGCCATGGTTCTCGATGGGGACGACTAATCCGATGCTCAACCGATTGGGTTGAAATACGGAATTGTATCCCCGGTTGATCGGTTCGAACTGGAGGTTTTCAACAGATGATTTGAGCATGGTGAGCTCCCTCACAAGTGCCTTGGTGATCAGAGATAAACCGCTCTCAGATAGAAACCTGTCATTTCAGAGAATGAACTGAAAGGCTCTCTGTCTAGAGACTACACAGAAGTAGCTCTTCGAGAAAAACCATGACTTCTAAAGTTGGAGCGGTTTATGATTATCTTCCTATTGTTAGTTGTCAATGAATACTTGCTTCACATGAAGCGTATCCAAATATTCCCGAATAGAAGTAATCTTGCCATTGGAGAGACTCACTAAGAAGTGATAGAAATTGTTATAGACAATCCCATTATGCTTCACAGCATGTGACTCCATTTCGAGCGCGACGCGATCATCTTCGGCAGTCCAGCCGGTTGGTGTTAACCGCATTCCATTCGGGAAGGCTGCCTTAACATTTTCAATCAGCCCACCGATCGCTGGCTTGTCCATTTCACCGGACATGGGCAAGCCACCTTCACGCCCCATGGCTCGCCAGATGATCGCATCATCAAGCAATTCGAGAGCTCCTGCGACATCTGTCGCAGAAAATCGCTCAAAAAATTTGCCGACGATTTGTTTATTTTGCTCAGTACTCA
>CALLPZ010000465.1 GCA_938015405.1 uncultured Pseudanabaenaceae cyanobacterium | reverse complement strand
CATGCGGCTTTGGCTGCTCGAACTTCTTTGGCTGGTCTGGGATTTCAGCAGTTTCCTGTTCGATTTATTCCTGGCTTGGCGGGGGGACCTAGCTTCCCGGGCAATGTCGATAGTTGGTCGTCGCATGGGTCAACGCTCGATAGCGCGATCGCCTCGGGAGGCTTAGGACTACTCGGAGCCCTTGGGATTCAGCCCATTGCCATGGCATCGACGGACGATAGGGCTTGGCTAGAGCCTCTGGTTCATGCCTTACTGTTCGTTGGTGAATGCCTCTTATTGTTGGCAGGTGGCCTCTTGTTATTGGCGTCGGCACTGCTGTTGATCGAATGTGGTGCTGCCCTTTTGCCTCGTCGTTCCGTTCCCACTCCAGCTGCTGAGGCTGCCCCTAAGGCTGTGGTCTTGATGCCGGCTCATAATGAGTCCGCGATGATTACTGAGACGGTTATGGGCCTCCAGCATCAGCTGCGTCAGGATGCCTATTTGGCTGAGACGGAGCTATGGGTCATTGCTGATAACTGTGATGATGGGACGGCTGAACTGGCACGTCAGGCGGGAGCCCGAGTGTTGGAACGGTTTGATTCCAATGCTTTGGGTAAGGGCTATGCCCTGGATTATGGCCTTCAGCAAATGACTGACTCTCCCCCAGAAGTGGTGGTCATGGTGGATGCGGATTGTAAAGTTCATCCCGGTGCGATCGCTCATTTGGTTCGAGCTTCCATTGCCCATCGCCGACCGATTCAAGGCAATTACTACATGACCTTGCCGGGTGACTCATTGGCTGAGGCAAGTTTGAAGGACCGGATCACCGTTTTTGCGGCGCGGGTAAAAAATGAAGTCCGTTCTTCAGGTCTCACAAACTTGGGTCTACCCAGTTTGCTCGTGGGCTCTGGCATGGCCTGCCCTTGGGCGGCTCTGCAGACTGTGAGCCTTGCTAGTGGGGACTTGGTTGAAGATATGAAGCTGGGATTTGATTTAGCGATCGCTAAACATCCCCCCATGTTTTGTCGTGATGCTGTGATCACTTCCTCACTACCGGAGAGTGATGCTGCTGCCCAGAGCCAGCGCACCCGTTGGGAGCATGGTCGTCTGGATCTAACCCGGCGTTATTTCCCTAAGCTGATTGGGGCTGGGCTTCGTCAGGGGCTGGTGGGACCCATTACCTTGGCTTTGGACATGTCGATTCTGCCCCTGTCTTTGTTAGTGACGCTGTGGGGCGGAGTAGCAATGCTGTCGTTTGCCTTTGCTTTTGTGGGGGGCTGGATGCCTTTAGTGGTGGCTGTGGCTGGAGGCGTTTGCCTAGGGAGTGCGATTCTCTTGGCTTGGCTCCAAGTGGGACGCCAGGTTCTACCTCTGGGACAACTGCTGCTAGTGCCCGTGTTTATCTTCTGGAAGCTGCCGATTTTTCTGCGATTCCTGCTGAATCCTCAGCGCAATTGGGTTCGTACTGAGCGTGACCCTGCATAGAGAGGCACTGGCTTGACTGGGTATGCCAAAGTCCGAGCAATCTTACTGAGGATTGCTCGGACTTTCTTTTTGTCACTAAACGCCCCAGGTTGGACTTGAACCAACGACCGACTGCTTAGAAGGCAGTTGCTCTATCCACTGAGCTACTGGAGCCTTCGCAAATACCAGCTCTAAAAGCCAGTTTTACGTATTCGCTATGGTAGCAAACTACTGGGGGGACAATGGGGATTTGCTGTGCTTGCTTTTTGGGGCGAAAAAGCCGCCTCGGTCGCAAATTGGCGTGTTACCGTAACAAAGGCAAGTCCTTGCTATCCCTCTCGTTTAGGTCGCCGGGCGATCTCGGTTCATATGGCTTCAACAAAACTTAGCGCTGACGACAAAAAAGCGATCGTTGAGCTTTATCAAGAAGTGGGCCAGACGGCGGCGACGGTGGCGAAACAATATGGCGTCAGCGTAAGTACGATTAGCCGATTGCTCAAGAGTGAGTTGCCTGCTGAGACTTATGAGGCTTTGGTTCGTCAAAAGCGTGGCGGTGGTGAAACTAAAAGCAAAAAGCGGACCAGCCGTAGAAAAACGGTGAGCAAGCTGAAGAAAGAGGTCGCTGCCAGTGAAGAGGAGGTTGTGCAGGCAGCGGAAGAAGTCCCTGAAGTCTCTGCTGAAGTGGAAGTTGTAGAGACACCCGAAGAGGAGACTGCACCCCGTAGCCGTCGTCGTCGAACTCGTCGCAGCTCTGTGGATAAGAAGCGGCCAGTCTCTCGCCGTAAGACGAAGGAGCCTGAAGAGGTTGTGTCGGAGGAAGAGACTCCGGAGGAGGCTCCTGAGGTCGTGGAGCTTCTAGAGGTGGAGGCCGAAGAGCCTCAGGTAGATCGCAGTAAGCCTATTAAGCGGGGGCGACCCAAGCTGAAACGTTCGGTATCAGAAGCATCTGATTCGGATGCGGTCGAGAGTACCGTCGCTGATGAAAGTAGTGATGTTAGCGAAGAGGATGTGGAGACTCAGCCTCGCCGGCGTACCCGTCGTCGCACCCGTGTTCGTGCGGTTCCTGAGCCTGAGGTGGTTGAAGTCACTCCTGAAGACGAGGAGCAGGAAGAACTCGAGGGTGGTTTGGCACTAGAGGCTCTGAATGACGATTTAGAAGGCGATGACGAAGGGTTTGATGATGCGTTTGATGATGATGTAGATGACGAGGATGAGGGGCACGATAACATCACCCCTCTGCGTCGCCGTTCCTCTGCGGAAGAGCTTGTTCAGATTCAGCCGCTATCTGAGGCCAATCTCTCTCGCATGCTGTATCTCGTGATTGATCGCACTGCAGACTTAATCACGATGCCTATGGTGTTTTTCCGCGACCTGGGCCAGCTACCTCTGGAAGAAGAAGAGAAAAAGACGCTGCCGGTTTTTGAGAATCACCGTGTTGCCCGTCGGTTCTCCCAGCGTAACCAGCGTGTGATTAAGGTTCCTGATGGCGAATTGATTTCGAAGACTGCTCCTTGGTTAGAAGCAAAAGGGATTACTCGCTGTCTCCTGGATGGTCAGGTTTATTCTCTAGAGTCGGCGGATAATAACTAATCTTGCAGTATGTCATCGGGGTTGGATGAGGCGGGCTCGTTGGGCTGGCTGATGGGTTAGCGGCGGGCGAGCCAGCTCTGAAAGAGTAGGGCGAGTAGAAGTCCTGCCATGACTGAAAAGGTCAGAATTAAGCCTAAGGGAAGGCTCAGGAGGGTAAAGCCAAACAATTTGAGGCTGACTAGGGTGGCATTTTGCTGGGCGAAGAGGGCGATCGCACCGAGTCCTAGGGCGAAGGTGGCGACAGTGAGAGGTGGCGAAATCGTTCTCATGGTGCTTTGAATACAGGCTGAGGAGCAGTAAGGGCTGG
>CALLPZ010000464.1 GCA_938015405.1 uncultured Pseudanabaenaceae cyanobacterium | reverse complement strand
CAATCCGTTGCCACCCAAGCCCCATTACCAATGGTGATGGGAGCTGTGGTCAGCTTAAAGGTGGGATCCTCTACATCGTGACTGCCTGTGCAAAGGTAGCTCTTTTGGGACACCACGCAATGTTGGCCCAGGGTGATTTGCTCAAAGCTGTAAAACACCACATCATCTCCCACCCAGCTATGGTCACCGATGGCCACTTTCCAGGGATAGGTGAATCGAGCCGTGGGGCGAACAATGACATTTTGGCCAATGTTTGCGCCAAAACGACGCAACAGCCAAGCCCGAAAGCCATTGGCAAAATGTGGGCTGAGGGGAAAGGCAACGCCCTGGACCAGCCACCATAGCAATACAAACCAGCCGGGGCGGCCTCGATCAAAGTGGGACTGGTCGTACCGGCTCAAATTTACCAAAGACGGCATGGCCAGTGGATTGGGCCAAAAGCGCTCATCTCCAGGATTGGCGGGTTCCATTTCCACCAGAGCAGCCTGGGATGCGATCGGGCGGGCAGCTTCCACCATGTCAATCATCCAAACAACAAATTTAAATCGCGAGAGCAAGCTAGGGAAATGGCAGGCCATTTCCCTAGCGTTCCATGTCTCCAGAGGAGCAACAAATGTCCTTGATTACCCTAGGATACCGTTGCTGTCTGGGCGCTACTGGTGCTCACATTGGCCTCTTGGTTGGCCTTTACGGTCTTGGCGTTATTCAAAGAACCGCCCATTTGCTTGAGCTCAAACAGTTTGACGCCAATTTGAAACTCATACTGGCTGAGTAAGCGAGCATAGGTGTAACCTGCCTTGCCATCGAGGAAACCAAGGCGCAGGAAGTAGGTCAAGATAAAGCGCAGGGTTGGCTTGAAGGGTAAGCGGACCCAAATTTTCTTGAGAAAGCGCTTACGCTGAACTGAGTCCCCAAAGAGATTGGCTCCAATCGTACCGCCGTCGCCTTTACCCTGGAGGGTGTTGAGATAAACCTTGGCTTCCCAGTTGGAGTAACGGTTGTGGCGTGCCAACCAGTGGAACATGTCACGATAATCTTCGTGCATCATGTCTTCCTTGAGGTAGCCCATCTTGGACTTCATCACCACATGTTCGTGGACCTCGTTGTCACCGGTGTTTTGGATTTCGCCGGTTTGTAAATCCTCGTAGCGGCCTTTGGCATGCTTGAACAGGCGCAAGTTCCAGTCGGGATACTTACCGCCATGCTTGACCCACTTGCCTAGGAAGAAGACGCGGCGATTGATGTAGTAACCGTCGAACTCGTCTTTCTCAATTTTCTCGGCAATCTCATCCCAAGAGGCATCGGTGATGCGCTCGTCGCAATCAACGATGAGAACCCATTCGTTTTTGAAGGGGAGATTTTCTAGACCCCAGTTCTTCTTCTTGGGCCAGGTGCCATTGAAGTGGAATTGCTCCACCTTGGCACCGTAACGTTCAGCAATTTCAATCGACTTGTCGGTACTTTGGGAGTCAACGACAAAAATTTCATCGGCTCGCTGGAGACTCTCCAAGCAAGCCGGGAGGTTCTGTTCCTCATTTTTAGCGGGAATCAGAACGGAGACGGGAACCTTTCGGGATGGCGCTGTCATGGTTAATCTTCAGCAGCGAGTGCAAGCAAGTGAACGACGGGCAACGTCGAAAAAGAAGATGCAGCACCTTAGAAAGCCGACACGACGATTGCGAAGCAAGCTGCCTGCGGCATCGCCAGTGACTCAACTCCCTACCTCAAGTATCGCCGAAGCGATTCATTGCCCTAGTTCTAGTAAGCCCGTAAACGAAGCCGAAGCATCGTTAAGGTTTCAGACAATCGCTGAAGACGTTGATCGAGGCGTTGTTTTTCACCTAGGAGTAAGCGCAACTTTTTATAGCGACTGATGGCTAAACTGACGCGATGGAGCTGGTCTGGCGGACAAGGGCGGCGCCAGGCTTGTCCAGTGGTGTCGAGGCCACAGAGCAGATAGGCGCTTCCCTCATTGGGCTGTTCGAGCCAGCCATTAAGAATGGGACCCTCTTGATACAGGGATTGAATTTTCTGGTGGACCTCTTGGAGCGCTTGCTGCCAAACAATCACTTCTTTACCAATATCTTGGAGCAGTCCCAGGGGCAACATGGGGTTGGTGCTGTTTTGATGGGAGCTGAGTTCTGGTGTTTTGGAACGGGGCAGGGCAGGTGGCTCAACGGTTTCAATGGGTTTGATTTTGTCTTGTGGCTGCTCCAGAGATTTCTCCAAGGTTTTGCTCAAGGACTGAGCCAGTGCTTCTGCGGCTGCTCGCTCTACTTCACTCACTGGGGCCAGGATTGCAGGATTGGGGAGTTGCTCGCTCGGATCCGCTGTTTTTAAGCAGAGCTCGGCCTTCTCTTGGAGCGGTGGTGATGCTGCGGCAGTGTCATCAGAGGCATCAGTCGCTAAAGGCTCAGCCTGTTTAAACAGACTCGCCAGGAGTTCGGCGGTGACAGCAGGGGACTCTAAGCCTTCTGCCTCTGTGTTTGTGGATAAGTCTGCCAACTTAGCTTGCGTTAATTCTTCTGAGGTCACCTCTGGCGAGTTGTTCGCGACGGCCTGGAACACATCCACAGAGACCGAGGATTGTAAGACTGCTTCGGTAGAAGGATGCTTGTCTGACTGGATAACGGGCTGCTTCTCTAACGCTTGGGATTGAGGCTGGTTTTGGAGCGTTGTCGTTTGAGCTACTTGATGCTGGTTTTCTTGGGAAGCAATGACGTTTGCTTGGGACTGAGGGCGTTTCAGCGTGATGATGGGAGACGCTGATTGCCGACGAGCCTGATTCTTGGGTAACTGGAAAGCTGCTTTGGGAAACCAAGGCGGTGTGACTTCTGCAATGGATTTGACGCCGAGGTAGCCCTCTTGGCTCCGACCCTCAATATCAAAGGAGCACACCAGAGACTGACTTGCAGGTGTAGAGGGGGTCTGCATATCAGCCTGGCTAATGGCTTCTTGAATCCGTTGAATACTTGAGGTCATCCGATTTTTCCTTTTACCACCTGAGCATGGTTTTAACAGGCTATCCCCAGTCGAAATCCTGACCGCTCTGCGAGGTCATTTTTCTGGCGGGGCGAGAGCTGCGAACAAGGCTATCACTCTTTGGTATGGTGTCAAGGCAATTGCTCTAGATTGCTCCAATCCTTTCTGTTAGGGCCTTTGGGCTTTACGGTCTTTCTTCCATGGCTCCTATTATTCTTGTCACTGGCCCAGCCCGCTCTGGTAAAAGCGTTTGGGCTGAAACCTTGGCTCAACAAGCGTCGAAGGTTACCTATATTGCGACAGCTCGAGTGGATGCTAATGACCCAGAATGGAGCGATCGCATCACTGCCCATATTGACCGCCGCCCCTGCCATTGGCGAACTCAGGAAGTCCCGCTTGAGTTGCCAAATACGATTGCCCAGGCGACCGCTGATACTTGTTTATTGGTGGATTCCCTTGGGACTTGGCTCGCGAATTGCTTGGATGATGCAGAAGATATTTGGCAAAATCGATGCCGATCCTTGCTCGAAGCATTGGAGCAGACTGCGGCTCGCACCATCTTGGTGGCGGAGGAAACGGGGTGGGGCGTTGTGCCGGCTTATCCGTTGGGACGTCAGTTTCGCGATCGTCTCGGTTGTTTAACCCAAGAGATTGGGGCGATCGCCCAGGAGACATATTTGGTCGCTGGGGGGCATGCCTTGCCATTGCACCGTTTAGGTACACCGCTACCCCGCCCGAAATTAGGTTCAAAGACCTCGTCAAGGGGGTGAAAAATCTCCTTTGAGCAGCCCCTTAAAAAATCCCCTTATATATAAGGTATAAATCTCCTGTTTTTTGGCCTTTTTGGCCTGGCTGGCATGGGCTGTTTGGCCAACTGAACGCAACCTTCCGACCGGGGCTTTTCAGCTCGCTGTTTTAAGCCAGGGAATGTTTGGGATAGCCTTCCATGGGAGCCATTACAACCCTAGGAAAATGGATCATCATCATGACCCTTTAGGAAAGGTACAGGTTTACAGCCCTTCATAAGCCCGTTAAAGCCAGACCTGCGAGCTACGATCAAAGAGTCTCTTCTCGACAGGCCAGCATTTCCATGGCAAGCCAAACACAACTCCGCGAATACCTCTCTCACTGGTTTCAATTGGGCAAAGGGGTTTGTATTGGTCTAGATGAGACCCGTTACTGCCCCAGCAGTACTATCTATGGCAGCGACTATAGCCCAGAGTTTGAAGACCATTGGCAAAGAATTGAGCAGGCTGGCCTAGAGCGTTGCTATTTAGCGGATACCTCTCAGAGTCTTGCAGAACTGAGCCAGGCAGATTGGGATATTCAGTCCTGTGCCCGTTGCAGTATGCCTGTGGCTCAAAAAGTAGGTGGCATCACGCCGTTGGACTGTCCTTGCAGCGAACAAAGCAATTGGCCCAATCTTGAGCTGCCGACTCCCCAAGCTCCCCAAAATTGGAATGAGCGAATTCGTGACATGGGACGGCGTCTCAAGGAACAATAGAGAGTCCGAGTCGGCTCAGCCGCTGAGGGCTCTTCTGATTCTTTCATTGCTGCCCATGCTTCGCATCGCTCTGATTCAGCCTGAAATTCCGCCCAATACTGGTAATATCGCTCGCACCTGCGCAGCGACCGGGACTCCGCTCCACTTAGTGGGTCCCTTGGGCTTTGAAATCAGCGATCGCCAGCTCAAGCGAGCTGGGCTCGACTACTGGCCCTATGTGGATGTGAATCAGCATGAGTCGATAGAGGATTTTCGGACGGCGGCTCGTCCGGGGCGCTGGATTGCCTTCACGAAGGGAGGCAACGAGAACTACTGTAAGTTTCAGTTCCAGCCGGGAGACTGGCTTTTGTTTGGTCGTGAGACGAGTGGCCTGCCCCCAGAATTGATGGCAGATTGTGATGCCAAGGTCTACATCCCCATGAGTCAGAAATATGTCCGCAGCCTCAATCTCTCTGTTAGTGCAGCCCTAGGACTCTTTGAGGCTCGCCGTCAGCTGGGCTATTTGGAATAACAAGACGAATCGGCTCTTGTCCAGTCCGTGACGCTTGGATGAGTTGGCCAGCCATAGGACGAACCTAGAATCCCCTAACCCTGTGATTTCTGCTAAAGGGGAAATCAATAAAGGGACTTGAAGACAAAGCTTGCTGATCTGTGGCTTTTCCCTTCAGTGACTTGCTCCTCGCCTCTCCCCTCCCTAGGGAGATTTGAAATCAGATTAAAATCCCCAATCTCTCATGGCGGTTTGAGAAGTTGGGGATTTCTTGTGGCGACTTCGCTGTGCTGACAAAGAGATTGCTGCTCATCATTGTTGTGGGAGTCGGTGGGTGCATGAAGCCCGGGAGCTCTGGCAATGGGCTGGTGGCGTAACTCAAAATATTTTCAGATCCATCGCCAAACGAGCGGCAACTATATATATGTATCGGCAATGAGCACAATCAGCTCTTCCTCAGATGTTTGACCAAACTAGGTGGAGCCTAGTGACCGTTCTAGAACGGGACTTCTGTCTCGCCGTGAAATTGCCTTGACTATATATGTAGACGAAATCCACCATCCCCCCTTCTCAGGCATCAGGATGATCTGGGAATTTTTGTGCTTTCTTTGGATTGCTGTGAATCTTACTTCGGTTGCTGGGAGCGGGAGCCCAAGTATTAGGAGAGGAGGAGACTCATTTTCCCAAATCTGGCAGAAGTTCTTCCCCATGCGGCTGCAAGAGAGGGTTCGCATGGAATTACGCCATTTTCGTAGAAGAGAAACAATTTAGATCGGTCCTGTTTGGGGTGGCAGATCGCCCTTCCATAACCGTTTGACTAGAACAGCTCGATTTTGGTCCCCAGAGGTCGGAACATTTTCTGGATTTAAGCGACTGACACTTCCTTCTTTGGGCCTGGAATTTTCGCGAAATTGTGGTTTTAGGGAACATTTCTGCAGCAATCACATTAAAAACGCTTATGCAGGCAAGAAGGAATTGCCATAGCGTGAGCTGAAAATGCTGCAAAATCTTCTATAACCCTTTGTAAGTCAAGCTTCTAGCCCTAGGTCCATGCTTTTTAGAAAGCACTGCTGATGACTCAGATCACAAATCCGGCCCGTTTTGGGCCTGGAAATGACCTTTTGAGACCCTGAAATAGGGGTTTGACCCCTTCTGATTACAAAAAATAATCATTTGCACCTTGACTTTTGTGCGAATAGTCAGATCTAGAGGCTCTTATTTTGGCTTCTGTCATCTAAGCCACACTTTTCTGTCAGGAAAATATGAAAACAACCCGAGAAGTACCGGTAGAGCGATAAGAAATCTCTATGTCAAACTCTTTTCTGGGGCCTCACCTTAGAAAAGATCAGGGCTGTCTGCCCAATGCTAGGCCTACAAGTGATTTCAGCTATCGCTAATGGTCACTCGCTTTGAGGGCTTTAAAAGTTTTTTCAGCCTAATTTAGACGGCTTCAGGGATGCTTTTTGAAACGCTGTATCCCTTCTACGGTCAGAGTTAAAGCGATCTTAGAATGGGTCGATAGCAAGTCATATTCGCGATCGCACCGTAGTAAATACTGAAGACGATGGGGTAAGTTAGGGCGCAAGATTTGCACAAGCTTGTTTATTTGTGAAAAGCAAGTTAACCTTTCGAAGGTATTCAAGCGATGCGTCCCCCGAGGTTGTTTTAAGGCCTATGCCATTCCCCAACCTTGCTAGGAAAAGTGAGCCTGCTCCTGAAATGGACGGTGTCTTACTCGGATGTTTGAGTTCTAGTTGTCAGGAGGTCATTCCTTGAAACGAGGATTTCCACAGAAAATCGAGCCCCTTCTTCCCTCTTGCTTAAGCCGGGATGCTCTGAACGCGTTCAATGCGCTGTCCGAGACCAATGTCGGCAATGGTCAGTCTGCTGGCTCCGTCATCAGCACTGTCCAGCAAATCAAGGCAGAGGCCGTTGCGTCTGTGGTTCGCCAAGACGACGGTGTTGATTTGTTCGAGGGCTTAATCAAGCCCGCCCTTACGAATTCTGCTTATCAGCGTCGGGTTCGTACTTCCGCCGCCGTCATGGGCCTTGCACTCTCCATGGGTGCCTCTGATATTTTCTCTTCTCTGCAAACGCGCCAAGCGGTTGCGGCTGAGGCCATCGGAACGGCTGATGAGGCTCAGCGCTCTGCTGAGCTCGCCCTGGAACTCCAGGCCTTGGCCGAATCCGCTCAGCAGGAGCTGGAGACGGGACTATATTCCGAACCCGCTAAGGTTGTCGCTCGTGCCGAGCAACCTGATGCATTGGCTGAATTAAAGTCTGACTTCCCTGAAGTCGACGCCAAAAATTCTTTCCATGTTATCCAGTCTGGTGAAACGCTCTACGGGATTGCCCGGGCCTACAGTGTCAGCGTTGATCAACTTGCTAGCACCAATGGAATTAGCAAAAGTACCGCTGTAATTGCGGGTGAAACGCTGAAAGTCCCTGCAGGTGCGGTTGCACCTGTTGCGGTTGCTCAGCTCCCTAGCGAAGCAGTGAGCTTGAATCTTGCTCCCGCCCAAGTGGGTGGTGCTGATACGGCTATTGCTGAGTTACGTGCTCGCCGCGAAGCGCTACGCAAAACCCTGCGTGCCTCGACTTCCAATGCGGTTGTCGATTCAGGCGTTGATTTGTCTGCACTAACGCCTTACCGCGTTAAGGCTGGAGACACCGTTGATTCCATCGCTCGCCAGTTCAGCGTTGACCGCTCTGAGCTGTTGGCAGTTAACCGTCTTGAGAACCCTAATGTTCTTAAGGTTGATCAAAACATTGCGATTCCTCAGTCTTCAGCTCCAGCTGTGAAGCTGACTGAAACGGGGAATGTTCGCCAAGAGCTGGCTTCAATTGCTGATGCTGTTGTGGATGCGACGGATTCAGTGGCTGCTGAAGCTGGTGAATTAAGCCTTCCTAAAGTCGTCGCAGCTCGCTCTGGTTCTATCGCGGCCCCATCTCGCCCGATTGAAACCTTCAAGCCTGTTACTGCAGGTAATGAGCAAGCCACTCACCGGGTCGAGTCTGGTGAGACTATGGTTACCATTGCTAGGAAGTATGGCGTTTCGATGCAGGCTTTGACTGCGTCAAACCGTATTTCTGACCCTGACATTATTTTTGTCGGTCAGCAGCTTAAGCTTCCTGCTGGTGCTACTGCGGTTCAGACGATCGCTGCAAGGGCTCAAACTGCTCCTGTCGCTCCCCCTACTTCTGTCAAGCCCGAGGCTGCAATCTCCTCTGTCGACTACGTCGATAATCTGATGAGTGAGATTCGCGACTTGCGCCAGAAGTACAAGGGTGGCGTTGAGACGCCTACTCCGGCCAAGGTTGCAGTTGCTGCTCCCAAGCGAGTGGTTGCTCCTAAGCCTGCACCGACCGTCGTCGCCAAGCCCGTTGCTGCTGCGAAGCCTAGCTCCGTTAGAGTGACGCTTCCTGCCAAACCTGCTGCTAAGGTGTCTGTTGCACCTAAGGTTCAGTCGGTTAACCCCCAGGAAATCAAGGTCACGCTTCCTCTGGCTGAGCAGGTTGCTCTGGAGAAGAACGAGCCTACCTTGGTTTCTGTTGAACCATTGGGCTCTCGCTCCTATGAGCCTCTGGCTAAGTCTATTCTTCGCCAGTCGGTTTCCCCCGATCTGCCTCCTCTGATGTCCGACCCCTTCCTGCCGGGTCAAGCCAGTAATGGCTATATCTGGCCTGCGGATGGTGTTCTTACTTCTGGTTACGGTTGGCGCTGGGGCCGTATGCACAAGGGCCTGGATATTGCCGGTCCCGTTGGTACGCCGATTAATGCTGCTGCCGATGGTGTGGTGACCTATTCCGCTTGGGCTAGTGGCTACGGTAACCTCGTTGAGATTACTCATCCCGACGGCACCATCACCATGTACGCCCACAACAACCGTATTGTTGTGCGTGAAGGTGATCGAGTTCGCCAGGGTCAGCATATTGCTGACATGGGTAGCACGGGTCGTAGTACTGGCCCTCACCTGCACTTTGAAATCCGTCCTTCTGGTCAGGGTGCTATTAACCCAGCGGCTCTGCTTCCTGCCAATCGCTAATGTTTAGTTGATTGCTAGGGATAGATTGAAGCGACCTGTTCAACTTGTTTGAGCGGGTCGCTTTGCCGTTGAGCGCGAATTTGACGACGATTCCTTCACTGTTTTGGCTCTAGGGGGATGTGAGCAGACCTTTTGAAGGTCTAGAATTCCCTGTCAGTGAGCCTTGGCGATGGACTGAATAACTGAATGGTTACTTTTTGTTGTCTTGGTTGACGGCCTTATGTTAATCTCATTTACCAGCGGAGGTTGCTCCTTCGCCAAGGCTCAGTAGCTCAGGGGTAGAGCAGGGGACTCATAAGCCCTTTGTCGCGTGTTCAAATCACGCCTGAGCCATTCAATCTGCCAAATCACTTTTTGTCCCTGGGTTGACCGTTGGTCTGCCCAGGGATTTGTGGTTTTAATCAGAAATTTGTTGGAAGAGGTGGAATCTATGGCTATGAAGGGGGATGAGAACTCTCCGGAGGATGCATCGTTTATCGGGCAAGTAAAGCAGGCGGAGGCGGCTGGCTCTGCTGAAACTTGGTACAACCCCATGCCACTCGGCTCAGTGCCCTTGGTGGGGCGGCAGGGGCCTGGGTTTGAGGCGATCGCGGTCATAGATCAAAATTTCCAGGAGATTCGCTTGGCGGACTATTTGGGTCGCTACGTGATCTTGTTTTTCTATCCCTTAGATTTCACCTTCGTTTGCCCGACGGAGGTGGCTGCTTTTAGCGATCGCTACGATGAGTTCCAAACGCTAGACACCGACATCCTGGGTATCTCTGTGGATAGTCAGTACGCTCACCTGGCTTGGATTCAAACAGAGCGCAAGCTTGGGGGCGTCGGAGATATTCGTTATCCCCTGGTTTCAGACCTGACAAAAGCGATTAGCGCGGCCTATGGTGTCCTAAATCCCCAGGAAGGGTTTGCTCTGCGCGGGCTGTTTATTCTCGACCCTGCTGGCGTTGTTCAGCATGCCACGGTGAATAACCTCGCCTTTGGACGGAGCGTTGACGATACGCTGCGGACGCTGAGGGCTGTTCAGCATGTGCAGCGGTACGAGAATCAGGTTTGCCCTGTGGATTGGCAGCCGGGTGACGCAACGCTCTTAGAGGAGCCGGGACAAGTGCAGGCCTATTTCACTCAGGTCAAGACGGTAGGCGCTGAGTCGGAGACAGAAGGGTAGAGCGCTAACTCATAGACCTAGGTGCAGAGGGTGCCTCTTGTTGTGAGCGAGGCATTGTGACGGTTCTGGGAACGGAATTAGACCGTTGACTCTGCGGCTGAGCCTGCGGTTCCGGTGCTCTGGAACGTCCCTGGTTGGGGCTGTTCCGGGAAAATCTCAGAAGTTCCTTGCTCTATGCTGCGGTGGTCCGTTAGGATAGGGTGCCGGTGAGCGAAGGCTGACCAGCAGACAATTTGGAGAAGTGGCCGAGCGGTTTAAGGCGCAGCACTGGAAATGCTGTTTAGGGGCAACTCTAACGAGGGTTCGAATCCCTCCTTCTCCGTTTAAAAATCCCGACCGTTAATCTTTTGATTCAGCGGATAGAATAGGCAGCAGCCCCGGTGATGAACATCCCTATGCTGTGGGTGACGGTTCCGTGAAAAATCGTTTTGGCTGTAGTGGATCCCCACTCACCTATTCGAGATTTATTTGGAGCGTCTTAAAGCGTTAACTGAGTCTTTCAAAACCGGTTGACCTGATTGGGATAGGCGAGGAGCAACAGCAACGCATGGGTAGAGTAGTTGGCATTGACCTAGGAACCACGAATTCCGTCGTTGCCGTTATGGAAGCTGGCAAGCCCGTGGTAATTGCCAATGCTGAAGGAGCTCGGACTACTCCATCGGTTGTTGCATTTAGCAAGGCTGGCGATCGCTTCGTCGGGCAAATGGCCCGCCGCCAAGCCGTTCTCGACCCCAAGAATACTTTTTTCAATATCAAGCGCTTCATTGGCCGCCCCTATGTTGAGCTGAGTTCTGAGGATAAGCGGGTTCCTTACAAAGTTCGCCGCACCGAAGAGAACAACATTCGATTGGTTGCCCCTCGCCTAGAGCGGGAGTTTGCGCCGGAAGAAATTGCTGCCATGATCATCCGCAAGCTCGCGGATGAGGCAGGCCGTTACCTCGGCCAAACCGTGACGGGCGCTGTCATTACGGTGCCAGCTTATTTCAATGACTCCCAGCGCCAGGCGACGCGAGATGCAGGGCGCATCGCAGGTTTGGATGTGAAGCGCATTCTCAACGAGCCAACGGCAGCCTCGTTGGCCTATGGCTTGGAGCGCAATCAGCGACAGACAATTTTGGTGTTTGACCTGGGCGGAGGAACCTTTGACGTTTCTATTCTCAATGTGGGGGATGGAGTCTTCGAGGTGTTGTCTACCAGTGGTGATACCCAGCTGGGGGGCAATGACTTCGATCGCATGATCGTCAACTGGCTAGCCGAGCAGTTTTTGGAGAAGGAGGGCATTGATCTGCGTCGAGAGCGCCAGTCCCTCCAGCGCTTGAATGAGGCTGCCGAGAAGGCCAAGATTGAGCTATCCGGTCTGGGGGCAACGGATATCAATCTGCCCTTTATTACGGCGACAGAAGATGGGCCCAAACATTTGGAAGCTCGCTTGACGCGGGGCGAGTTTGAGCTGATGTGTGGCGAGCTGCTAGAGCGGCTGCGTATTCCGGTGCGCCGCGCCATTCAGGATGCAGGGCTGCGTCCCCAGCAGATTCAGGAAGTGGTCTTGGTCGGTGGCTCAACCCGCATGCCCATGGTTCAGGACTTGGTGCGAGCGTTCATTAACCTGGAACCTAACCAAAACGTTAATCCTGATGAAGTAGTGGCGGTGGGAGCGGCGATCCAGGCGGGTATCATCGCAGGAGATGTGCGAGATGTCTTGCTGTTGGATGTGACGCCGCTGTCTTTAGGCTTGGAAACCATTGGCGGTGTGATGAAGCCTCTGATTCCTCGCAATACGGCAGTGCCAGTGCGGAAGTCCGATATTTTTTCAACGGCGGAAGCCAATCAAACGCTGGTAGAGATTCATGTGCTCCAAGGGGAGCGGGAGATGTCGGAAGGCAATAAGTCTCTGGGGCGCTTCAAGCTGATGGGCATTCCACCCGCTCCTCGTGGCGTTCCCCAAGTGCAGGTCTCTTTCGATATTGACTCCAATGGCATTCTTCAGGTAAGTGCCCTAGACCGCACCACGGGGCGTGAACAAACGGTGACGATTCAAGGGGCTTCGACCTTGAGCGAAACCGAGATCAATCGCATGGTGCAAGAGGCTGAAGATTTTGCCGGGCAGGATCGCCAGAAGAAGGCCAGGGTTGAGAAGCGCAATAACGCCGAGAGCTTGATTAGTAAGTCTGAGCGCAAGCTGCGGGAAGTGGCGATTGACTTTGGCATGTATTTTGCTGATCCTCAGCGCAAGCGGGTTGAGGCCTATATTCGTGAGCTGAAGGATTACGTCAAGGCTGATGACGATCGCGGCATTGACCTAGCCCAAGCGGATCTCCAGGAAGCGATGGCTGGACTGGAGCAAGAAATCAAGGCTCGCCTTTACACAGAAGATGAGGATGATGTCTTTAAGACTATTCGGGACACCTTCAAAGATGTGAAGGAGACCCTGACTGGAGATGATGAGTACGACTATGGCACGGGTAGCTATAGCCAGGGAGGCTATCGCTCGGGGGGCTATGACCAAGGTGGCTATGGCCAGAGCGGCTATGGCCAAGGTGGCTATAACCAGGGTGGATATGGCCAAGGTGGCTATAACCAAGGTCAGCAGTATGGTGGTGGCCAACAGGGCTCCCAGTATGGTGGAGATAGTCGCGGTGGTGGCTACGGCCAAGACCGCTATGACCAGGCTCAGGGCTCTCAGGGTCGGGATTATTCAGGTGGAGCTCGGGATGGTGATCGCTACGATCCCAGAAATCCTAGGGGCGGAGCCCAGGAGCGTGGTGGTCGGGATAACCGGACAGGGCCCCGTTATGACAATCCCTATGCTGACGAA
Organism: uncultured Pseudanabaenaceae cyanobacterium; assembly: GCA_938015405.1. Taxonomy (GTDB): domain Bacteria; phylum Cyanobacteriota; class Cyanobacteriia; order PCC-9006; family JAAUQQ01; genus JAAUQQ01. The sequence goes on along the minus strand of CALLPZ010000464.1, from coordinate 7,485 downwards.
AATTGGGGCGAAGACAACGATTGGATCTAAGTTGTAGGACCTTGTGGTTCAATTTGAAGCTCGGAACCATGAGCGTCAGGACTGAGCTTGGTAGCCCTGGTGCCTGTCCTTTCCAATGGAACGAACTCTTTTTTGTTGTCGGATTGGTTGCCCCCTGCCCCAATGGATGATTTTCGCGATTATTATCAACTCCTCAATGTGGCAGGAGATGCGACTCAGGATGAGATTAAGCAGGCGTTTCGTAAGTTAGCCCGTAAGTATCACCCCGATGTCAATCCTGGGGATAAGTCGGCTGAGGACAAGTTCAAGCAGATCGGTGAGGCCTACGAAGTCCTCTCTGACCTTGAGAAGCGTTCCAAATACGATCAGTTTGGGCGCTATTGGAATCAAGATATTGATTTTGGTGAGGAGGTTCGCCGCCGCTGGCCCAGCGCTCCTCGGATGGACTTTAGTCAGTTCCCTGACTTCGATACGTTTGTAGATGATTTGCTGGGCAAGAGTCCGCCAGCATCTAATCCGGTGGCGGCGGAAGATAGCCCAATTCCAGGCAGGACTGGCGATGAGCGATCGCGTCTCCCTTGCAACATTGAAGCCAACCTCGCCGTGCCTTTGGAAAAGGCTTTTAGTGGTGGTCTGGAGCTGGTGCGTTTGGAGGATGGCCGGGCGATCGAGATTGATATGCCAGGGGGCTTAGTCACGGGGCAGCAGATTCGCTTGCGCGGTCAGGGACTGGATGGAGGGGACCTGTATCTCAAGATTGAGGTGCCTCCCCATGATTTCTATCAGTTGGACGGCAGCGATATCTATTGTCGTTTGCCAGTCAGTCCGGCGGAGGCCGTGCTGGGGGTTGCTGTGGAGGTGCCGACTCTAGATGGGCCGGTGAAGATGAACTTGCCTTTTTCGGTGCAAACCGGGCAGCGGTTGCGCTTAGCGGGGAAGGGGTATCCCGATGAGCAGGGACTGCGGGGGGACCAGATTATTGAGGTTGAGCTTGTTGTGCCAGATCGGTTGTCGGAGGAGGTGCGATCGCTTTACGAGCAGCTTTACCGCACCGAGCGCTTCAATCCTCGGCAGAATCTTTCCTAGAAAGACGCGACCTCAAGTTCCAGAAAGCTAAGGCGGTGGAAACCACTGCCCCAGGGAAACTAACTGCAATTCACTGCCATCCAAATTACTGTGATACACCAGCCGGCTCTGCCCTCCCCCAGCATTCACCTGACTGCCTACCAGCTCTAAACGCCAGCCTGGCTGCACTCTGCTACTGCAAATTAATGCTCCCCTGGGCCTCGCAGGTGAAGCCTTCAAACAGGCATCAAAAAACTGTGCTGAAGCCCACTGTAGGCGGTACTGATTCGGGCTTGACCCCTCGGAAATACGATTGTCTGAATCATATTGAGTCGCGGCTGCAACTACCGCTTCTTTTACCGATTGGGGCACCGACTGAAGCCCATCAGGTCGGATAAATGCCACCGCCTGCTCCAGACTCGGCAAGGGCTGCACAAAATAATGAACCCAGCGCATCGTTCCATTGCGAGTCACCATCCGCCAGCCCGATCGCTCCACATCCTGACAAGTCCCCCGAGCAGGCTGGCTGGGGCTGGCCTCTCCACCATCACAATCATTCCAAGTGAAGACTGCAATGGGCTCAACTTGAAAATCACTTGCCACTTGCCCCAGTTGCCGTCGCTGGATGTCCTGAAGGGCGGCTTCTATATAGCCTTGGGGTAGGCCCGAACGCGTTTCGGGCAGAAAATTTGCCAGCGCTTGTTGTTCCAGACTATCCCCATCGAATGCCTGGCCCTGGAAGCTGATGCGATGGAAGGGCTGTTGGGGCGAGGTGGCAAGGATTTGCCAGTGGGGCGATCGCGTCACCTGCCCACAAAACCAGTCTCCCTGACAGTCCTGTTGATCATTCACTGGCTTCGCCGCCAAAATCTGGAAATCTCCCCCAGAGCTGACCTTGGCCTGCTGCGCCAGCGCTGCTCTGACTTGGGAGCTCACACTGGCCGGGCCATCCAGTTGGATGATATCTCGCTGGCTTGCCCCCGCCTTGGCACTGTAATAGGTCCAAGTCTCCCCCTGACCTGCAACCTTAATGCGCAGACCATCGAAATCCTGGGGTTGATCGCCAGCTTTACAAGGGAGGGTTTCACAGCTTCGCCAGCGAGCTGGGGCGGCGCTGGCAATGCGATAGTCGGCCACTGTGCCACCGACCTTTTGACGCATTGCCTCAATGAGTTTGGTTTTAAGGCTATCGGAAACCGTGATACCTGCCACAGCATCGGCCTGGGCCACGTATCGCAAGGGGACGCTGAAGCGCGGATCGAAGTTGGCTGTTTCAGATTGGGCCAAGCCTTGACATAAGAAGGCAGTAGCTTCGCCTCGGGTGGCGTTGGCGTTGGGGCGCAGTTGGGTGACGGTGGGGTGGTTGACGACCAGATTGAACTGGGTGGCGGCGGAGATCGCCCCCTTGGCATAGTTGGGAATTTCCCCCTGATCGTCAAAATAATTCAGCAAATTCAAATTGGCATCTACCGAAGCCAAGCCTTGGGTATTGGCCAAGATCGTTAGCGCTTGTACCCGTGTAATCGGCTGGGTTGGCCGAAAGATATTGCCGGGATAGCCCGATAGGAAAGCCCGCTGATAGGCCTGGGAGATAACCTCCCTGGCCCAGTAGTCGTCGGCCACGTCTGTAAAACTCGGTGCGGGCCGAACCTTGGGTACCTGTGGAAAGGCTTTCATCATCACCGCTGCAAACTCAGCGCGCGTCATAGTCCCATTGGGACGAAAGCTGCCATCGCCATAACCACTGACCCGCTTGGTCCAAGCCATGCCTTCGATACAGGCGGAGGCCCAATAGCCGGGGGTATCGCTGAATTGGGGAGAGGAGATGAAACTGATGCGGCGATCGCGGCGGGAAACATCAGGCGCCAATGAAGGCATCAGGGGCTGTTCACCCGGCTGCAGGTTCACTGCTGCAAGATTTGTTGTTTCAATCTCTACCGATGTGCCCCAGGCTGAAATATTGCAGGCCAGCAGTGTAAAAGCTGAAGTCGCAATACTTCCGAGACCAGACCGAATAAAAGAATGCATAAAATATTTCCCTGAGACCTGGCTAGCCCAGCACTAAGCGGCTGTCTCATTGACTCAGATTCAAGCTTACAGAGCAGAAGGTCTCTGCCCTCGGCTGAAGCATCGATTTTTACAAGATTCGCCTGGGCTTAGGGATAGGGGCTTTAGGACGTGGGAGTACAGCGATCGCACTGACCCCGTACCGTCACCTCATAATCTTCAACCTGTAGTCCAGGCCGTAGCTGATCCAAGGAAATATTTTGGAATTGCTCCCAGGCAATATCTTCAATGGCGCCACATGAGCTGCACCGGAAATGGTGGTGGGGAGCCACATTGGCGTCATAACGGCAGATGCCTTCTTCGAGCAGCACTTCCCTCACCAGGCCCACATCTCGCAGGGCTTGGAGGGAGCTGTACACCGTGGCTTGGGAAGACGTAGGTGCAGCTTGATTCAAGTCCCCTAGGATTTGCTCGGCTGTGGGGTGATCAGCACGGGCGAGCAGGTTGGAGTACACCGCAAAACGCTGAGGTGTGACTCGCAGACCCTTGTCACGCAGGGTTTGGACAATCTGATCGACGGGCTGTTGCATGTTCATTTGCCTCCGATGGCAACCCTGGAATGGACTCTCACCCCTTAGGACGGGGATGCGCTCCTTTTGTAGGCTAAGCCTTGGGATCAATGTTCCCGGCTGATGCCCATTGACTGACACCGTGATCGCGTCCTTGTGGAACGCTTTAACTCTTTCTTCAAGTTCAGGCTTTACGGAACTTGACATCTGACTCAAGAATAGCACCCCTTTCTGGGAAAGAGACTTAATCAAGGGCTGACATTAGGATTGAAAAATATTGTTAAGTTAGCGATTCCTAAGTTAGAATAATTCCAGATTGCAAGATGCAGCTTTGATTTTGCGACGCAGTTAGTGCTCCGCAACGTTTTTGCTGCGGAAGCGACTTGAAATCATTCATTCTCGTGAGGTCTTAATCCCATGGCAGTTATCGAACGCGTACCCAACGTTACTTTCAAAACCCGCGTCCGCGACGAGTCTGTCGAAGGTCCTAACCCCTTCCGTTGGCAAGATGTGACCACCCAAGATTTGTTTGGTGGCAAGAAGGTTGTGGTTTTCTCCCTGCCTGGTGCTTTCACCCCCACCTGCTCCTCCAACCACCTGCCCCGCTACGAAGAGCTCTATGACGAGTTCAAGGCCCAAGGTGTGGACACCATTATTTGCGTTTCTGTGAACGATGCTTTCGTCATGTTCCAGTGGGGCAAGCAAGTTGGTGCTAAGAACGTATTCCTGCTGCCCGATGGCAACGGTGAGTTCACCCGCAAGATGGGCATGCTCGTCGCTAAGGACAACTTGGGCTTCGGTGCTCGCTCCTGGCGCTACTCCATGTTGGTAAACGATGGTGCGATCGAGAAGATCTTCACTGAGCCTGACTTCTCTGACAACTGCCCCACCGACCCCTTCGAGGTCTCTGATGCTGACACCATGCTGGCTCACCTGAAAGGTACTCAGTCTGCTGGTATCGCAACTCCTCGTGAATTCGTGGGCTAAGTTGCAGTCTTAAACCTATTTGTTCAGGCAACTCTAACCTAGTTATTAAGTTGATCTAAGCAATGATTCAGCTCTCCCCTCTAACTTAGACAAGGTTGGGAGAGCTGTTTGGTTTTCATTTCTATGTTCATGTTACTGATCCTTGTTGTGTCAGCATTTGTTGCTACACCAGCTATCTCAGTTCTCTAAGCAACTTTTCTCTTCACCACTCCCTGCGACTCGTTAGGAGGTCCGCGATGAAACTCTCTAGTAAAAATATTGAAACTCGCTTGGATACGGTCTATGACGCGATCGTTGTGGGCGGTGGCATGGGTGGACTCTCCGCAGCCATTTATCTGGCCCGCTATGGTCTGAAATGTCTGGTGGTGGAGAAAGGTCGTGGCCGTTCCTTCTGGATGCAGGACACGCGAAATTTCCTCGGTCAAGATCCGACTGCACCAGGACGCGACATCATCAAGCATGGTACCGAGCAGGCCTTGGGATGGGGAGCAGACTTCCTGCGTGGGTTTGTGGAAGAAGTGACGGATGAAGGTGAAACCTTTGCTGTCAAGGTCAAGATTGGCAAGAAAGATGAGGTGGGCCATACGCTACGCACCAAATATGTGGTGGCGGCATCAGGCGTGATGGATAACCTGCCGAAGCTAGATGACATGCAGAATGTCTATGACTATGCGGGCTATACCCTCCATGTCTGCATGATCTGTGATGGCTTTGACATGTGGAACCAGAAAGCGGCGCTGATCGTTAATACAGAAGGTCAGGCGAATGCAGCGTTTGTACTCAACTGGTTTACCCCCTATATCTCAGTCTTTACCCATGGACTGTTTGAAGTCAGTGCTGAGATGAAGCAGAAGCTGGCTGATCATGGTTATCCGTTGTATGAGCAACCCATTGCTAAGTTCCACGGTGAAGACCACAGGATGAGTGGGATTGAGCTAGCGGACGGCACGATGGTTGATGCAACAACAGGTCTGGTTGGCATGGGCTCTCAGCGCCATAATGCCTATCTCAAGGGGATTGATCTGGAGTACAACGGTCAGGACTTGGTAACTGACAACATGTGCAAGACAAGCCACGATCGCATCTTCGCTCTAGGCGATCTCAAGCAAGGTCTCAATCAGGTTTCCATCGCAGTTGCTGATGGAACATTGGCTGCGACACAAATCTGGCGGACGACTCGCCGGGCGGCTGAGCCTCGCAAGTGGGAGGAGAATATTGGTAAGCTGTCTGCCTAGATTTTAGGCTTGTTGGTTGCTTCGTTAAAAGGCCAGTAGTGCAGCTAGCTGCACTACTGGCCTTTTGTTTGGATGGATTAGAGGCTTATGTTGAAGCTGGGGCAATGAGGGCAACCTGTTCGATCAGCTTGCCTTTGACAAGGCGTTTAGCGACGCCACCGGGAATGATGCCGTAGATGGCGCTGCCATTGGTATAGACGAGGCGATCGTCAGCTTCTACGTGGAAGGCCATGACCCCTTTGGCGATCGCTTCTGCCTCTTGCCCTGGCCGTTGTCGGATCAACTCCCAATTGCGAGGAACGAGTGCAGGTGAGTCTTCATCGTCAAAGCGTTGGTTTCGCTTGGCTTCTTCATCGGTGTTGACGGGGCGGCCCCAAATCATGGCGCTTCCCGCGCCTTGGGCTTGGGGCTTAGGCGGTTTAGATAGGCCTTTGCCGGTGTACATCTGGGTGAAGATATTGAGCCACTCAAAAATGGCGTGGGCGAGGCGAAAGGGCATCAAGATGATTCCCTTGAGAATTTGAAAAATATTGAGGCTTTTGACTGGCTTGTAGGGACGACGGATGTAATAGAGCGTTCCGTCGGCAGTGAGTTGAGGGGCGATGAAATCCCAGTTTGGATCGTCTGCGAGGGTGTCGACGGTTTTAGCATCTAGGTCTAGCTTTTCGATGCAGAAGGGCCCTTGGGCTAGCATGGCACCTTCTTCATTGCGGGCAATGCCTGCGGATTGGAAGACGAGGGCCTGCTTTTTCCCAGGAATCCAAGCGGGGGCGAGGTCGATGGAGTCGCCGGAGGTGATCTCCTGGGGGCGAATGCCGTCGGCTTTCATTGTGGCGATGTTGCTCTCACCGCTGGGGTAGGCAACGCAGCAAGCCACCAGGGATTCTGATGGGTTGTAGTTGAGGTGCTGGACGGTGAATTCGGCGCTATGGAAGAGACGTTTTTCTTTGTCTTGCTGGGTGTCAAAGGAGAAGATGCCGCCCATTTCATGGGTTGAGAGGGCGTAGAAGAGCTTGCCGTCCTGCCCTGAGCAGATATCTGTGAGTTTGATGGGGAGGTTGGTCTCTTGGGCTTGGCGCATACCGGGGGGAGCCATGTTGGCCATTTCGGCAGTGCTCCGCTTCCAGGAGTCGCGTCGCTGCATCTGACGGCGGGTGTTCTTTGCAGCTTCTGCAAATTCGCTATCTATGATGCGTGTTGCTGCATCGCCTTGCTTGAGGTGAAGCTTTCCGCCAGAGAGGTAGGCGATGTCGAAGGACATGGCTCAGGATTTTGATACGGCTGAATCTATTGTGCCCTAGCTAGTCAGAGAGCAGTCGGATAGTAGGCGGTTAGGGCTCAAGTTGGCTGAGGCGGGTTTCGAGGTTGTTGATGTCTTGCCTGAGCTCGATCACGAGGTTGGCTAGGTTTTGGAGCTGGGGGTCAGTGATGCTGGTGCTGCGTTGGGGAATAGGTGTGGGAGTGGATGGAGATGGATGGGATGGCTGAGGCTGTAATCGGAGTTGCCCCACTTCTCTTTGTAGCTGTCGTAGGCTGATTTCTAGGTTGGCGACTTTGCCATTGAGGTGGGAGTTGTTGCTATTGGGAAAAGTGTTGTTGTGGGCTAGGCTCCGGCTAGCGAA
>CALLPZ010000463.1 GCA_938015405.1 uncultured Pseudanabaenaceae cyanobacterium | reverse complement strand
GGTGGAAACCATGAGCACCAAAGGCGACAACATTCTGGACGTGCCCTTAGCAAAGATTGGTGACAAGGGCTTGTTCACCAAAGAGCTGGAAGTTCGCATGCTCAAAGATGATGCGGACCTCGCCGTTCACTCCCTCAAGGACCTCCCAACTAACCTGCCCGAAGGCTTGATGCTGGGCTGCGTCACCGAGCGGGAAAACCCTGCTGACGCCCTGGTGGTCCACGAGAAATTCAAGCAATACCAACTGGAAACCTTGCCCGAAGGTACTGTGGTAGGCACTTCCTCTCTACGTCGCCTGGCTCAGCTTCGCCACCATTACCCCCATCTCAGTTTCAAAGATGTGCGGGGTAACCTCAACACCCGGCTAGCAAAGTTGGATGCAGGGGAGTATGACGCATTGATCCTGGCCTATGCCGGTCTGCACCGTTTGGGCATGGGCGATCGCATTCACCAGTCCATTCCCCCCGATGTCTCCCTCCATGCTGTTGGCCAGGGTGCCCTGGGAATCGAATGCCGCGAAGGTGACCAAGACACCCTCAAGGTGATCAAAGCTCTGGAGCATGAGCCCACCGCCCAGCGTTGCCATGCTGAGCGCGCCTTCCTGCGTGAGCTAGAGGGTGGCTGCCAAGTTCCCATCGGCGTCAACACAGCGATTGTGGATGGAACCCTCACTCTCAAAGGCATGGTTGCTAGTCTCGACGGCAAGCAGCTCATTAAGGATGAAGTGAGCGGTCCTGCCACCACAGCAGAAGCCCTGGGCTTAGAACTTGCGACAAAGCTTAAGGAACAAGGCGCAGGGGAAATCCTCGCTAAGATCTTTGAGGAAATGCGCCCCGAGGCATAGGTCCGAAATTGCCGTTTCAGGCGCTTTGCCTGGTGGGACATGGCATGCCATGTCCCTACGGAATATCGGGTTTATTTCCCGTCTTCCTTCCCCTTTGCTTCTACCCCACCTCCCGAGATAACCGTCCATGCGCATTCTGTTCGTCGCGGCTGAAGTGGGTTCCCTAGCCAAAGTTGGGGGAATGGGAGATGTCGTTGATGCTTTGCCCCGCATGCTCCATCGCATGGGCCATGATGTGCGCATCTTCATGCCCTACTACGGTGGCATGGGAAAAAAAATCCCCATCTCCGAAACGCCGGTTTGGACAGGGGCTGCGATGTTTAACCCCTTCGCAGTCTACGAAAGTAAGCTTCCAGATAGCGAAATCCCGCTCTACCTTTTTGGCCATCCGGCCTTCGACCCTGATCGCATTTACGGTGGCGAAGATGAAGCCTGGCGCTTCACCTTCTTTGCCAATGGTGCTGCAGAATTTTCCTGGAATTACTGGAAGCCAGAAGTCATCCATTGCCACGATTGGCATACCGGCATGATTCCGGTGTGGATGCACCAATCTCCAGATATCTCCACCGTTTTCACGATCCACAATCTTGCCTATCAAGGCCCCTGGCGCTGGTACCTAGAGCAGATCACCTGGTGCCCTTGGTATATGCAAGGCCACAACACCATGGCCTCGGCACTGCTCTACGCAGACCAAGTCAATACCGTCTCCCCCACCTATGCCCAGCAAATCCAAACGGCTTCCTACGGTGAAGAACTGGAGGGCCTGCTGTCCTTCATCAGCGAGAAACTGCGGGGCATCCTCAACGGGATTGACCCCAGCCGCTATGACCCCAGCAAAGATAAAGCGCTGAGGCACAACTACAGCATTGCAAGCTTGGACGATCGCGCCCTCAACAAAGCAGCCCTCCAGGAAGAAGTGGGTCTCACGGTAGACGAAGATGCCTTCCTCATTGGCATCGTCTCCCGCCTGGTGGAGCAAAAGGGCATTGACCTGATCTTGCAGATCTTGGAGCGGTTTCTGTCCTATAGCAACGCCCAGGTCGTGGTGTTGGGGACTGGCGATCGCTATTACGAGAAGCAGCTCTGGCAACTTGCTTCTCGCTTTCCCGGGCGCATGGCCAGCTACTTGCTCTACGACGACTCCCTGGCCCGCCGCATCTATGCCGGCACCGATGCATTCCTCATGCCTTCACGCTTCGAGCCCTGCGGCATCAGCCAGATGATGGCCCTGCGCTACGGCTCGGTGCCCATTGTGAGACGCACAGGTGGCCTGGTGGATACCGTCTTCCACCATGAACCCATGAACGAGAAGGGCAACGGTTACTGCTTTGATCGCTATGAGCCCCTCGACCTCTACACCTGCCTAGTGAGAGCCTGGGAAGGCTTCCAGTTCAAGGACAAGTGGCGTGCCCTCCAGGAACGGGGCATGGCCCAAGACCTTAGCTGGGAAAATGCAGCGAAAGAATACGTGCGCCTCTATGCCAATGCAGCTAAGTTGCCCGAAGGCAGTGTGGCTCCATTGCCCCCCGAACTCGTGAGAGAACAACCTCAACTTGCTCAGCAGCAGCCCATGCGCTCCCAGCAACCCGAGACCCGCCAGGACGGGCCCGATATTTCGACCTCCGCAGCCGAGATCACCGAATTACCCAAGGCTTAGCAACCGAAAGCGGAAGAGAGTCTTGATTTCGTATCCGTACTTTTTTAGGCAGGCCCTCGACATTTAGTCTCCTCTCCAGGGGCCTGAAAACCGAGGGTCTGCTTTTGGGCATTCTGGGGAATAGAGTCTAGGGTTAATCAGAATCACCAGAGCTAGCACAGCTCGGCCAGATAGTCTGGCGAATAGATCCGGCCGGTCAGTTTCACCTCACCGCCCCTCTGAGCTACTTTCTTTCGCAATCTAACCTCCCCAGGCTGCCCAGACCGCCATGCAACAGGCCGGACGATCCACCCCCCATCAACAACGCCCTAAAGCTGCCAAAGCCGGGAAAAAAGCCAAAGGCAGCAAGGCGAACCAAGACCCCAAATCAGACCAGCCACAACTCTCCCCCGAAGAGCAGGCTCAAAAGGAGCGTGCCGCTGCCGCTGCCCGGAAAATCTTCATTGGCTTTGTCACGCCTCTGGTCGGAATTGCCATCCTGCTGGGTGCGATCGGCTTTTTCGCCGCAGGCCCCAAAATCGCCGTCGCCCTGGGTGGCGCCACCCTAGCCTTTTCCCTCTCCTATCGCTACCCACGCCAGGCCCTGTGGTTTTTCTTCCTCTACATGCCATTTTCCGGCACGGTGACCTACTGGCTCGCAGGCGGTAACGCTATTTTTCAGCTGGCAAAGGATGCCTTTTACTTTCCGGCCATGTTGGCGTTAATCATGGCCGCCAGCAAAGAGAAGAAGGACTTCTGGAATCCGCGAAAAGTAATGCCTTGGATGCTGGTTCTTCTCGTCACCTGCATTCTGGGATTGCTATTCGTCAATCTGCCCCGCCAATTTTTACCGAACTGCACAGAATCCGCAAAGTTGCTGGGCCGGGCCTGCGCCGATGGCAAGCCCTTTCCCCAGGGATTGCTGGGCCTCAAAGTCTTCATGGGTTACGTGCCCCTGATTTTCTGCATGCAGGCTCTAATCAAAAGCCGTCAAGAATTTATCTTTTTTGTTCGTAGCCACGTGGTCCTAGCCGTCGTCTGCGCCGGGCTTTCTCTCATGCAGCTAATGATGCTCAAAACTGGACGCTGTGCAGGCACTGACCACCTCGAAGGCGATGCTCTGTTTAAAGCCACCCTGGGAGCAAAATGCCTAGTCGGAGGGTCCCTCGTCTATAGTCCCTCCCAGGGCATGATTCGCCTACCGGGCACCTTCGTCGCTCCCTGGCAATGGGGCTGGTTCTTGATTAGTAACGCTTATTTCACCTTCGCTGCCAGCTTCTTTGATAACAAGCTTATTTGGCGGCTCCTCGGCTTTCTCGGCATGGCGATCGTGTTTGTCTCTGCTCTGATTTCGGGTCAGCGTATTGCCCTAGCTCTGGTACCGGTCTGCGTCATCATTCTGATTGCCCTCTTACTCGTTACCCGGCTACTCGACTTCAAACGCTTTATTCCCATTATTGGAGCCCTGGGGGCACTCATCTTTGGAGGCCTAATTGTCTACGCGGATGTGGTCCAAGAGCGTCTCGATAGCTTTATCTCTCGCTGGCAAGCCTCTCCTCCAGGGGATATCATCGCCCACCAATTCGACTTCATCATGCCGCTGATTGACGGCAAACCTTTTGGCAATGGTTTGGGGAGTGCCACAAACTCAGCTCGAATGTTTGGTCCCACGCTACTAGTGGAAACCTGGTTTCCCAAGATTATGTATGAGACAGGACTGATCGGGGTGCTAGCCTTTCTCCTCTTTGTTTCGGCCTTAAGCTGGTTTACCTTTAGTGCCTATCGCCAAGTCAAAGACCGCAACCTCAAGGGGTTTGCACTCTGTTTTTGGATCTTTGTGGTGTTCATCAGCTACCAAACCTACTATTATCCCCTGGATGTGGATCCCGTTGCCGTTTATTACTGGAGTATCGTAGGCGTCCTGCTGCGACTGCCAGCCATTGAAAAAGCGGAGCGTCTCGCTGCTGCCACCGCAACAACGGAGGCCGAGGTAACAGCACCTCCACCTCGCTTTACCCCCGTGCGATCGCACAGCGGGCTTCCGAAGGAATCGTTTGGCAAACCGGCCAATGCATCGCACAGCTCTAGTCCCAAAGAATCCCCGAGTTAATCCGGGCTAGTTCCAGTCCTCATACTCTGTCTCGATCTCCACCTCCAAGGTCTCCTCATCGACATGAATGTAGAGAATGTTGGGCCGACAACAAACCTGACAATCCTCCACATAGCGCTGACTCATACCCGCGCTTAAATCAATGAAGGTTGTGCTAACTTCGCCACAAAAGGCGCAGCTATATTCCGCAGTGGTTTGCATGGCTACTGGCTTTCCTTCGCATCAACTCTGGCGATTCATTATCACCTCTCCATTTCCGTCCCGCTACGTCCCTTGAAAACCTGCCATATGAATCGGCCCTTGGATACTGGCACTAAAGAACTGACGCACAAACGGATTATCCGTCTCATCAATGTCTGACGCATTGCCCTCCCAAGCCACCTTTCCGTCGTAGAGCATCACCACCCGCTGAGCGGTACGCCGAATCGTACTATCCTGATGGGTCACCACCAAATAACTCGAACACCCCGTCGCCTCTGCGCACCCCAGGTCTCCCATTAAGTCTTCAATAATGGTCGATGCAATGGGATCTAAACCGGCCGTTGGTTCGTCATAAAGGATCATGCCAGTCCGCTGCTCAGGCTGAGTTGGATCTTGGATGATGGCCCGGGCAAAACTCACTCGCTTGCGCATCCCCCCCGATAGCTCCGCAGGAAAGAGATGGGCCACATTCTCTAAGCCAACGCGCTGGAGACTCTCATCGATAAGTTCCTTAATACGTTTTGAGGACAGTGTGGAGTGCTGATAAAGAAAGAAGCCCACATTCTCGCCAACAGTTAAAGAGTCGAACAGGGCCGCTTGTTGAAACACCAAACTGATGTAAAACGGGTCAGTACTGTCCTCGATCGAGGACTCTCGGGGTTCACCACGAAGCAGCACCTCCCCCTGGTCGGGCATGAGTAAACCAGCGATAATGCGCAAAATAGTTGACTTACCTGTACCGGAGGGTCCTATAACTGCAATGCGATCGCCTTCCCAGATCTTCAGATCAACCCCACTCAAAATTGGCTGATTGCCAAAGGTCTTATGAATCCCTCGCAGTTCAATCAGCGGCACCGCAGAATCATCAGCCATGGGCAATCCCTCTCATCTTGGCAACGTTGGATTTCCACAACCGCTGCCTGCACAGCCCTACTGTAGCGCCCCTTATCCAAGGAAACGGCACTAGGTCAGCCTCTGCATTCCCTCTGAACAGGGGAATCATAAAGAAAGCTTAAGTTTCCCTTAGGTTTACAGCAATGAGCGCCAGCGGCCCGAAAAGTAGCTCTAAGCATCACTACGCACAGACTGAAATTAGGCAAACAGGATATATTTGGTTGCCCTGCCCAGCAGATGGCACTAAAAGACAGGACCTATGAACAACATGAGCCTGCTAAAACGCACAATCTATAGCTTGGGCAACGCCTCCCGCGAGCGAACGCCTCGAAGAGTCAGCCAGAGCCTCAAATGGCTGATGCCTGGGTTGCTCGTCAAGCGATGGATGGTGATGAGTGCGGGGGGGGTTGTCATGGCAGCCCTGGGCGTGGCCATCTGGGCTGACCTCAGCCCGGTTCATTACATAATTCGCTTTACCCGCGATGCCTTGGGAACGATAGCGAGCGTGGTTCCCAGCCATATCAGCGGTCCGCTTCTGTTAGTGCTAGGCGTTCTGTTTGTCTTTTGGGGTCATAGCCGCACCTTCAACAGCATCAGTGACGTGCTGATGCCTGAGCGGGATGAAGAGCTTGTGGATCTGATGCTCAATCATCGCCGTCTCAACAAAGGCCCCAAGATTGTAGTAGTAGGCGGCGGTACCGGCCTCTCAACCCTGTTGCGAGGCCTCAAGGGCTACAGCACGAATATCACTGCCATTGTGACCGTGGCCGATGATGGCGGCTCATCTGGTCGATTGCGCCGGGAGATGGGCGTTCAACCGCCCGGGGATATTCGCAACTGCCTGACAGCACTTGCCAGTGAAGAAAAGTTGCTCACCGAACTCTTTAGCTATCGCTTTGAAACAGGTGATGGCTTGGCAGGCCATAGCTTTGGCAATCTTTTCCTGTCTGCCATGACCAACATTACGGGCGATTTTGAGCAGGCGATCGCCGCTTCCTCCGAAGTCCTCGCCGTACAGGGCAAGGTTCTCCCTGCAACCCTCACCGACGTTCGCCTTTGGGCGGAGCTAGAGGATGGGCGCATTGTTGAAGGGGAGTCCAACATCCCCCAAGCCAATGGCAAAATCACCACGATTGGCTGCCTGCCCGAAGGCCCCGCGGCCACCCCTGGTGTGGTGGAAGCAATCGCCGAAGCCGACCTGATCGTCATTGGTCCTGGCAGCCTCTACACCAGCGTGATTCCCAATCTGCTCGTTCCTGAGATTGCTGCAGCTATCGACCTCTGCACTGCACCGCGTATCTACATTTCCAATGTCATGACCCAACCGGGCGAGACCACAGGATATAGCGTGGCAGACCACATTAAGGCCATTGACCAATCCTGCGATCGCCAACTGTTTGATGCCGTGCTCCTCCAACGTCGTCCCCCCTCCCCAGTTGCTCTGAAACGCTACGCTCAGGAACAGTCCCATCCCGTTGACTTCGACCGAGAAGCTGTGGCTGCAACCGGACGAAAAGTCGTGGTCGCAAATGTGATGGATGAAGAGCCTTCTGGACTCGTCCGCCATAATTCTCATCGTCTTGCAGATGTGATCATGCGCTGGTACGAACGCAACAGCCAGCCACGTGCGGCCCAGCCGCGCAACGCAATTCACAGCAGTGTGCAACAGTTCTCCCAAGGCAGCCTGCGTTTAGGCCGGGCGATGGTCAGCAGCAATCGCCGCGACTAAACCTCTAGCCAGTTCCAGACAACAAATTGATAACCAGGCACAGACCTAAAGCGGTTGCTCCAACCTTCACATCCCAGGAGCAACCGCTTCGCTGCAAAATGGGACTGTCTTCGTCCTGTCCATGAACTCGCCCGCGCCCCATGGCATCTCCCCTCGCTCTGACTCTCCCCAATCCCGAAGCCACCCATGCTCTAGGACTGCGCCTTGGCCAACGTCTAGAAGCAAATAGCGTTCTACTTCTCGAAGGTGATCTGGGGACTGGTAAAACCAGCCTCAGCCAAGGGATTGGAGCAGGGCTAGGCATTGATAGGCGTGAGATTGCCAGCCCCACCTTCACCTTGATCGCGGAATACTTTGACGGTCGCCTGCCCTTCTATCACTTGGACCTCTACCGCCTAGAAGCAGAGGGGGCCAATCAGTTACACCTCGAAACCTATTGGGAGGGGGAAGAAGTAGAACCAGGCATTATGGCGATCGAATGGCCCGAACGCCTCACTTACCTTCCCGAGCGCTACTTACACATCCAGCTCAAGCACCGAGGTAGCGAACGAGAAGCGACCATCCAAGCAATAGGCAACGGCTGGGACCTCGCAGCACTTTGCACTGTCTAGCTATTGTCTCAAGCGGTATTCCAATCCCCGTTCTACAGATTCAATCAGAGGCTCGATTCCAGAAGCCAACACGAAAGCGGCCATCCACAGGCTAAAATCAAGTGTTTGCGCTGCCCAGTGGATTGCCTCGTGGGCTTCGTATTGTCAGCCTTATCTAACAGAAAGAACGATGGCCGAAACCTTAATGTTCAACGCCCTGCGGGAAGCCACTGACGAGGAAATGGCCCGCGATGACAAGGTCCTAGTCATTGGTGAAGACGTCGGCCAGTACGGTGGTTCCTACAAGGTAAGTAAGGGACTGTACGAGAAATATGGCGAGCTGCGTGTGCTCGATACTCCCATTGCTGAAAACAGCTTCACCGGCATGGCTGTAGGCGCTGCCATGTGTGGCCTTCGCCCCATCATTGAAGGCATGAACATGGGCTTCCTGCTCCTGGCCTTCAACCAAATTTCCAATAACGCCGGTATGTTGCGCTACACCTCTGGCGGTAACTTCAAAATCCCCATGGTCATCCGGGGGCCTGGGGGCGTAGGTCGTCAACTGGGTGCAGAGCACTCCCAACGTCTGGAGGCTTATTTCCATGCAGTGCCAGGCCTGAAGATTGTGGCCTGCTCCACCGCCAAGAATGCCAAAGGCTTGCTTAAAGCCGCCATTCGCGACGATAACCCCGTGCTGTTCTTTGAGCATGTACTGCTCTACAACCTCAAGGAGCAACTCCCCGAGGGAGATTACGTTCAAGCCCTAGACAAAGCTGAGATGGTCCGCGAGGGCAAGGATGTCACCATCCTCACCTATTCTCGGATGCGCCATCACTGCACCCAGGCGGCCAAGAAACTAGAACAGGAAGGCTACGACCCTGAAATCATTGATTTGATTTCACTCAAGCCCTTTGACATGGAAGCGATCGCGAAGTCCATTCGCAAGACCCACCGCGTCATCGTCGTAGAAGAATGCATGCGCACAGGTGGCATCGGTGCTGAGCTAGTCGCCTCCATCAACGATCAGCTGTTTGATGAACTCGATGCTCAGCCTATCCGCCTCTCCTCCCAGGACATCCCCACGCCCTATAACGGCAAGCTGGAAAACCTCACCATCATTCAACCTCACCAAATTGAGCAAGCGGTGAGAGACATTATGGTTTAGGGAAAGTTAGCTCATTGAGGTCGTCGAAACCGTAATCTTCGGCGACCTCAATGGAATTGGCAAAGTGAGGCTCAGCCACCTCCAGTTTTATAGAGACTTATAGCGAAGGACTTATAGCGGGCATGGGTAAGCAGCGCGGCCTTTTGGCCCTAATTTTGGCATTGGTAATCGGTGCAGTCATAGTCCTAGCGAAGGTGCCGCCACGTCTAGGCCTTGACCTCCAAGGCGGATCTCAGCTGACAGTATTGGTCAAGCCCACCGAAGAAATCCCTGAGATTTCTGAACGAGATCTTGAGGCCGTGACTCGCGTGCTTGAGAATCGCGTCAACGGCCTAGGCGTTGCCGAATCTGTGGTGCAGACCACAGGTGAAGACCAAATCCTGGTCCAACTCCCTGGCGTCAGCGACCCTGCCCAAGCCGAGAAAGTCCTGGGGGGAACGGCTCAGCTAGAGTTCCGCAGCCAAAAACAGGGCACCGAAGCTGCCTTCCAGGCCGAACGCTTAGCTCGCCAGGAGATTGAACTTCAAGCTTTAATTGCTGAGGAAACTGGCGATGCAGAAGCTATCGCCCAGGCCCAAGAAAGTCTGAAAAGCAGCAACGAAGTCATTGCAAATTTCTTTGACGAGGGCAGCCTGACGGGCGAGTACCTCAAGGATGCCTATGCCACGACCGGCGGTGCTCCTGGTGGCAGTAATTGGGAAGTGGGCCTACGCTTTGATGGCAAAGGGGGCGAGCTATTTGCAGATTTAACCAAGGGATTAGCCGGAACCAATCGTGGCCTCGGCATCTTCCTAGACGATGCCCTCATTAGCGCCCCCGTGGTGGACGTGCAGTTTGCAACCACTGGCATTACCGGTGGCAACGCCGTCATTAATGGCAACTTTGACAGTCGAGAAGCTGCGAACCTAGCCATTCAGCTTCGTGGCGGCTCCCTGCCCCTACCCGTTGAGGTGGTTGAAACCCGCACCGTTGGCGCAACCCTGGGTCGTGACAGCATCCAGCGCAGTCTCTACGCCGGTGCAGCAGGTCTAGCTCTGGTGCTGGTGTTTATGGCAATTTACTACCGCCTGCCTGGCTTCATCGCCGACATCTCCCTAATCGTCTATACCTTGCTGACCCTAGCGTCCTTCGCACTCCTAGGCGTCACCCTCACCCTGCCCGGCATTGCAGGCTTTATCCTCAGCATCGGCATGGCAGTGGATGCCAACGTGCTGATTTTTGAACGCACTCGAGAAGAACTACGCGCAGGTAAGAGCCTCTATCGCTCAGTGGAATCGGGCTTTTACCGTGCCTTCGGCAGCATCCTCGATAGTAACGTCACCACCCTGATTGCCTGCGCCGCGCTGTTTTGGAAGGGAACGGGTTTTGTTAAAGGCTTCGCATTGACCCTAGCCGTCGGTGTGCTTGTGAGTATGTTCACCGCCATCACCTGCAGCCGCACGCTGATGTTTACGGCCATTACCATTCCAGACTTCAAGAAAAAATCGCTGTTTGCCCCTGGGGTTGAAACGATCGCCAAAAGCTGAAGTGAGGCCAGCTAATGTTTTCAGCCAAGCTTGGCTGAAAACATGGACTGAGTTGGAGACATGGGCTTAGCCAGGATGATTGAGACGCTTCAGCGCTCGGCATAATCCCCCCTCAATACGCAAATTATTTTATTTCCATTCAACGTTTTACTGTCATGGCCCTTTCGCTCCAAATCTCGAAGCAGCGTAAAACCTGGTGGTTGGTCTCAGGGGTACTAACCCTGGTCTCCATCGCCGCCATGGCGATCTCTCTGAGTCAGTTCAACTACCCTATCCGGCCTGGCCTAGACTTCATTGGCGGAACTCGACTCCAATTGGAGCGGGACTGTGCCCAAGCAGACTGTAGCGCCCCCATTAACCCCTCAGATGTGCGCGCCATATTGAGTGAGCAAGGCTTGGGGGACAGTAGTGTCCAGGTCACTAGCACCGAGCGCCAAAAGAATCAGGGTGTTTCCATCCGCACAGCCAACCTGGATGTTGAAGCCCGTACTGCTCTAGAAGGGAAGCTCAGTGAAGCCATCGGGCCTTTTGATCTAGAAAGCACCCAAAACGATACCGTTGGTCCCGTACTCGGTGAGCGCATTCTCAGCTCTGGCCTGATTGCCCTGCTGATTGCCTTCGCCGGTATTGTGGTCTACCTCAGCATTCGCTTCAAGCTGGACTATGCCGTCCTGGCGCTAGTCGCGCTATTCCACGATGTCTTTATTACAGTGGGAGTCTTTGCCATTCTGGGCTTGGTTCTCGGCTTAGAGGTCAATAGCCTGTTTATCGTTGCGCTGCTGACCATTGTGGGTTTCTCCGTCAACGACACAGTGGTGATTTACGATCGCATCCGCGAGATGATCAAGCTCAGCCCCGATCAGCCCATCGACAACATCGTTGACACGGCGGTCAACCAAACCCTGGGACGCTCGGTCAACACGACCTTAACCACAACCTTGCCTCTCATCGCCATCTTCCTGTTTGGCGGCATCACGCTGAAGAACTTTTCCCTAGCCCTCATTATCGGCTTCTTACTAGGAGCTTACTCCAG
This sequence comes from uncultured Pseudanabaenaceae cyanobacterium, assembly GCA_938015405.1. Classification (GTDB taxonomy): domain Bacteria; phylum Cyanobacteriota; class Cyanobacteriia; order PCC-9006; family JAAUQQ01; genus JAAUQQ01. The sequence continues at coordinate 12,892 of CALLPZ010000463.1, read as the reverse complement.
CATCTTCATCGCCAGTTCTCTGTTGGGCTGGTGGCGTTCACGTAGCGAGTCCCTAGCTCCTGCAGGCATGGCCCAGGAGCTTGAGGACAGCTCTGAGGTAGAAGACGAAGCAATCTAAGTGGACAACTCCAACAATCCAGCCCTAGAAAACTTGCAGCCTCCGATGAAACAAGCGGTGCTGCGACTCCATAACTGGGAACAGCGTCGCCGCTGGCAGATGGTGACATTACTTTGGCTCTTACTGCTGCCGGCCTGTCTCGTCCTGTTACGCTACCCCATCGGCCTACTGCTGGAGTATTTCACCTGGTCTGGCCTACGCTATGGGTTAGCCTTTAATCCCATTCCAACAGCAGGGTTAGTTCTGACCCTTGTCTTGACTCTCAGTAGTCTGCTATCCCAATGCTTCTATGGCATCTACGGATTAACGTCAACGGAAGTGCGCCGCCTAGAAAAACGTGCCAGAAGAATTCAAGCCCGAGGCCAAAACTCTCCCCTCTGGTGGAAGGTTTGGGGATAGGGTGGCAAGTGCTTGCAAGCTCAAGCGCAAAATAAAAGTCCCGGGAAGTGCTCAACATCGCACCTTCCGGGACTTTCATTTTGAAGAGGGGAAACGCCCCCAGATTATGGTTTAAGCCCCACACTGGGCCATAGCTTCATCACTATTTGGAGGCCTCAAATAATCCCTAAGGATTATTACGTCTCGTCTTAATCCCAAGAGAAGGCTCCTTGGCGAAATCAGATAGCTCTTGAAAAACGGGATAGCCCGAAACGACCTCAATCAACTTAAGAGGCACCAAGGCTCCCACTGTGATGATGAGTAGTAACAGGGCAAAGTTGCCAACACTTTGCAGCAACGCAATCGGATCGAATCCTTTGTCTAGCTTAGCCATCGGCCTCCACCATAGGATTGTGTAACTCTAATTTAAACGCTCTATCGGATCCCAAGGCAACTGTTTAATCAGTGTTTTTACAGCGATTTCATTCTAAACCAAGCGACAAGATTGCATACAAAACTCCAACAGAGCCTGTGATGGCCCTGTAAAACCATATCTACAGGACAATCACAGGATTGAAATTCAAAAAATCGGCATCTCGAGATTCAGCCAAACATCAAGTTCGCCTCATCCAGCCAGTGGCCTAGCTCATTTAGCTTTCGGAAGCATCTCCAGAAGACTCCACAGCAGGCGCATCAGCCAATGCTTCCGATAAGTCGCCATCTCCGGGCAGCTGCGTCACAACGGTGAGAGAGCCCTGGGGAGCCAAAACGGCTTCTGTCTGAACTTGTAAATCTCGTTTACTCGCAAGGCGCTCAGCTTCCTGGCGCACCGTCCTAAATCGCTCCACCCAGGGAGGAGGTTGGCAGACATCGAGAATATCTTTGATTAATAGCTCTTGAATCCAGGTCATGGAAACCACGGTCAAGGGCAAGGCCAAGAGCAGCCCCAGGGCGCCAAACAAACTGGCAAAAAATAGCTGGGCCACCAGGGTCAAGGCAGGCAAGAGTGACACCTGACGGGCCATCACCGTTGGCGTCAACAAATAGCTCTCTAGGTTTTGCAGAAGGATATAGAGAACAATAACGCCCACCACCTTAAAGCCAGGTTGAGGATCCAAGACTGCCACAGAGATGGGGAAGACCACGCTCAACGCTGGGCCGAGGTTGGGGATAAAGTTCAACAATCCTGCCAGCAGCGCATGGGCCAAGGCCAAGTCAATGCCGAGAAGCGAGAGGCCAATACCGCTGGTAATGGCGATCGCGGTGGAGCTAATCAAAATCCCCGAGAACCAGTTCGTTAGCGCAATCTCACATTTATTGAGAATCTCATCAGCTCGCCTGCGATAAAAGGAGGGAAACAGCACCAACAGCGCCTGACGATAAGCCTTGGGATTGGCCAGCAACATGAGGGTCAGGATCAAGACCAGCAAGACCTGCAAGGCAACGCCCAGGGCATTATTGAAAAAGTCAAAAAAGTTCTTGAACAGTGCACCGGCCTGGTCTGGAAGCCAAGTGAAATCCCATTCCAACGTCGTTCCTGGCGTCTCAATCACCTCATTCAAGGACCAAGCCTTGACCTGCTCCAGCATGTCCGTGATGCCATCGGCCCCGGGCGGTACAAAGCCGAGGATGTAGTCAATCACATTCGGAACGAGGCGCTGGAGCTGTTGCAAGCCCTGGGGAATACGGAGGATCAATTCCCGAAACTGCTCAATAAAGGGGGGCACCACCAGGCCCACAAATAAGATGGCGAATAACAGCAGAAGGACCACCGCGAGGGGCATCGCCTGGGAGCGCTTCAGGCCAAATTTCTTGAGCCGCCGCACCATCACATTGGCGGCGGTGGCCAAGACCACCGCCGTAAACATCAGCAGCACGATCTGGCGAATTTGCCACAGAATGTAGAGAGCGCTAGCGATCGCAGCAAGCCCCAGCCATTGCCCTAAAGTCACCTTGTTTCTCCAGTCACGTCGCTCAAGTCTCTGCACCGCTCTGGTCCCATTGCTGTTCCAGGGAGCAATCCATGGCACAGCCTGAGAATTTGTCATCTGAGAATCAACCCATCATCTGGGAAATTCCCCCCGAACCGTCACCGCCCCAATGGTTAAGGGAAATGATTCGGGGCTATTCGCCCGGTGCCAATGGCCGCTTTGCAGCACAACTCCTGTGGCAGCGAGGCTGGCAGGATCGCGATGCGCTTACGAAATTCCTAGATTTTACCCAGTATTCCCCAAGCGAGCCCTTTTCTTTTTATGGAGAAATGCGGCTGGCCTGCGATCGCATCAACCTCGCCCTGGCCAACAACGAGAAAGTTGCCATTTGGGGAGACTTCGATGCCGATGGCATCACAGCCACGGCTGTGCTGTGGGAAGGGCTCAGCCATTGGTTTGAGCCAGCAGCGGGAGAACAACAACGCCTCACTTATTACATCCCCAATCGCCTGACCGAATCCCATGGCCTTAGTTTGACCGGCCTACAAAAGCTCCAAGACTGGGGAGCCAACCTAATCATTACCTGCGATACAGGCAGTACTGAGACTGAGTTGATTGAAGTGGCCAACAGCATGGGCATGGAGGTCATCGTCACCGATCACCACAGCCTGGCCGAACAGCGCCCTAGCGTTGTAGCCCTAATCAATCCCCGGAGCCTGGAGCCAGAGCATCCTCTGGCAGATTTATCAGGGGTGGCGGTGGCTTACAAACTGATTGAAGCGCTACACCAAGGCGCTACGGATGCACCGGCAGAGCGACTCACTCAGCTTTTGCCTTTGGTGGCTATTGGTCTAATTGCGGATCTGGTGGCTTTGCGGGGTGACTGCCGTTATTTGGCTCAGGTGGGCCTACGGGAATTGCAAAAGCTGACGCGATCGCCCAACCAGCGGCCCGGTGTTGCCTATCTATTGGAGCGCTGTAAGCGAACCGGCGATCGCCCCACGGATATTTCCTTTGGCATTGGCCCCCGCATCAATGCCGTTAGCCGGATCCTGGGTGATGCCAGTCTTTGCGTAGAGCTGCTGACGAGCCGAGACAGCAAGCGCTGCAAAGCATTGGTGGATCAAGTGGAGCTGCTGAATACCCGCCGCAAGGCGCTGCAACGGAGTCTGGAGGAGCAGGTTAAGCGCAAGCTGGCGACGATGGATCTTTCGACCCTGGGGGCAATCGTGCTGTGGGAGCGAGGCTGGCCTGTGGGCGTCTTGGGTCTAGTGGCCAGCCAAATTGCAAGGGCATATGACAAGCCCACAGTGCTATTGAGCTTGGAAGAAGCGGGGGCCGAGACAGAAGCCATTGCCCGAGGCTCCGCTCGCTCAGTCAATGACATCAACTTTTACCCGATCCTTGAGTCCCAGCGGCATCTGCTTAACAGCTTTGGGGGTCATCCCTTTGCGGCGGGCATGAGCCTGCCAGAACAGAATTTGGAACTCTTTGCCCAGGGCATCAACCAAGCACTCCGAGCCCAACTGTTTAGCCAAAATCTCAGCAAAACGATTAGCGCTGACCTGGTGGTGACGGTGGCCGATTTAGGTCAGCCACTGTTTCGGGAATTAAAGCTATTAGAACCCTGTGGCATGGGAAATCCAGTGCCCAAGCTGCTCATTCAAAACTGTCGCTTTGAGAATCCTGCCAACTTTAATATCAAGGATTGGCGCGGCGGAAAGATTCGCTATATCAAAAGCATTTTTGAATTGAAAGATAACTCCAGCACCGACCCCTTTCCTGGCATTTGGTGGGGGCATTACCGAGATGAGTTAATTGAAGGGCCGGTCGATGTGATGGGTGAGCTGGATTTCAATACCCACAAGAAGCAGTATGAATTTCGGTTAGAGGCTGTGCGGCCTGCGGCAGGTCGCGTTCAAGCCAGCCAAGCACAAGTCGATTGGATTTGGGATTGGCGACGGCAGCGCCCGGAACGCTCTTCCGAGTCCAGTGAAGTCAGTCCAGTGTTGATGGAGAGCAGCCCTCGGCAATGGATCGATTTTGCACCCTGGATTGAGCAGGCTAAGGGGAGCGATCGCCCCCTAGCCCTAGCCTACGAAGCAGCCCAAGCGGATGCTCAAACGACTTGGGAGATGCTATTGGGGATTGCCAAGTATTTGAGTCGAACAGGGGAGCCTGTGGCGATCGCGCGCTTAGAAGAGCGATTAGGGATTGACTTGAGGCGGGATAAGGGGAGGCTGATGGAATTGATGGAGGGGGCGATCGCGGCCCTAGGCTTTGAACTCTCTCGTCAGGGGGAACAGATCAATATTGGCTTGATAGAGCCAGGCTCAAGAGTCACAGACGATGGAGCTATTACTCTGTTTCTCACAGCCCTTCAGGAAGTGATGTTTCAGCAGCGCTATTTTGAACAGGTGCCAGTGACAGCAGTCGCTCAACGGGCTCAAGACTGGTTGATGTAATGCAGAGGAAGCGACAACGACAAACCCGAATATGCTGGACAGGCTTGGGAACAATCCTTCGCATTATCATCCCCATTTTTCGTAGGCTTTCGCCCTGTTCTCCATGGCCAATTCTCCCAATTCCAGACCACCCAGCCGCCAGCGAGAACATCAAGCCAACGAACGCACCTTCCTTGCCTGGCTTCGTACCTCCATTGCCCTGATTGGCTTTGGCTTTGCGATCGCTCGCTTCGGCCTCTTTCTCAAGCAATTTGAAGCCAACCAAGCGCCCCTAACCGATCCCTTCATCAACTCCCAAGACCTCGGCATTGGCCTCGTTGTCTTTGGAATTGCCATCATTGTTCTGGCGGCTTGGCGCTACAGCCAGGTCTTCAGCCAAATTGAACGGGGTGATTTTCGTCCCAGCCGCCGCGCCATCTGGATTCTCACCGCAATTGTGACCCTACTTGGGCTGCTGAGTCTGCCGCTACTCGTAGGCAGGGCACCGACCCAACAGCCTGCGATACCTGAAACTCAGAGCCAATCGCGATAGAACGAACCAAAGAACAGAGCTGTTAATCCACATAGAAACCTCGGAAGCTTGAGGCCGCTAACTCCTGTAATCAAAGATAAAAGCCGATTCCAGGAGCCTTGACCGATCAAATATCAGGATTTGGAGACAATCAGAGGGGAAACGGTCTATTTAGCCTCTTCTCTGTATCCCCATACACTTCATCGCATGAATTCAATCTGGAAGAGTGGAGGGCGAAGTAGCGGTTTCCTTTGAAATCGCTCCAACCTCAGCACCCAGCCTCTGCTCCCGATGACGCAGCCGACCCAATCCAATGACTCCAACACCTCCTCATCCGTTGGCTCAAGGACTGTGCCAGCTTCCTCAGGAATCGCCAAGCTCTGCATTGCCCTCAGCGCCATCTCTTTCGCCCCCATCTTCATCCGCTTCGGTGAAACAGAACTCAGCGCCAACGCCACAGTCTTCAACCGTCTCCTGATCTTCCTCGTTGTCTTCGGCCTCGGGCAATTCATCAGCTCTCGCCTCACTCCTGCTGAGACAGAAGCCGAAGCGCTAGATCCACCCACCCTGAAGCAATGGATTTTGCTCTTTTCCGTCGGAACCATCTCTGTTTGCTCCCTGGGACTGTGGGCCATTTCCCTGGCTTACACCACCGTCGCCAAGTCCATGCTGCTCAATAACCTCACGCCACTGTTTACCAGCATTGGCGCATTTCTGTTTTTTGGACAGCGCTTTGATAAGCGATTTTTGATTGGGATGGCGATCGCCCTCTCCGGCGCGCTTTACCTCGGCCTCGAAGACCTCACGGGCAATGAAGGGCTCTTAATTGGAGACCTCTACGCCCTCCTCTCTGCAGTTTTTCTCGGCACCTACTTTCTCCTCGTGGAACAACTGCGTAGTCGCTTCTCCGCCACCACCATTCTGCTCTGGCGATGTGCCGTAGGCAGCGCCCTATTACTGCCACTCATCCTGCTCAACGGAGAACAGCTTTTCCCAACCACGCTTCCTGCCTGCCTCGCAGTCATCGGCCTAGGCATTATCAGCGAAGGCCTAGGTCAACGCCTCCTGGCAGACGCCATGGCAGAACTGTCATCCAGCTTCGTCTGCCTGTTTCTCCTGCTAGAACCCGTTATCAGTGCCCTCCTTGCCTGGGCAATCTTTGACGAAGCCTTGAATCAAACCACCTGGGTTGGCTTCGCCGTGGTACTCCTGGGCATTTACTTGGCTCAATCCAGCAACTCGGCCACTCAGGAGCAAACCGCCCCAAGCACCATAGAACAGTCCCTGGCCGTCACAGACCAACCCAAGGAAGCTGAATGCGCACTAACCAGCACTGGTCCATCCAGCAAAGAATAAAGCAACGATCTAGTCAAGGTATAAAAAGCATCTACGGAGCACTAACCTAACCTTCGGAGAGCGAAACAAGACATATCGGGTCAAAACGCTCTGTCACTGATGTCTCTAGCTTTTCAAGCCCTATCGATAGGGCTTATATCTTTGATGCTCAAGGCGACTTCACAAAACTAGAGTGAAACTATAGCCAAGCTTTACCCTATGTATTTTCATGCAGGGTTAAAGTTATAAAACAGACCAGTCACTCTAGTTCTCTGGAAATACCGTAAGTTCTGGAGCCCCCATTAACAGAACTTGCAAACCAGCCTCCTGACCTAACTTTCGATAATTTTCCACTTTTAATTCGCGGGTTGCTGAGCCAACAATAGCCTCGGCAATCTGACGATTCTTGTTGCGGCAGCATTTTTTCGGAAATGCTTGACCGTCGATTTATCCTGCCTGCTCTACGACCTAGAGCAGTGCCCCCACTCAGGGCACAAGGCTTCAAAACTCAGCTGCATCCTATCTTTCATTGTTATGTCTAACGCTCTATCGCCGACGCAACAACAGTTCCCCAGTCCCATCCTTGATCTAGGGAGCAACTCAGCCCAGAGCAATCGGACCATTGAGGCTGGACTAGGCGCATCAGGCCTCCCCTTCAGCAGTGAAACAACCTCACTGCCAAGCCTGGCGATCGCGGATTTAACACTGGAGAACCCGCAGCAAAACCAAGCAACACTGTTATCCCCCAGTCTTTGGTCCCAGCCCTGGCAAGAGACTGTATCCCCGCTCGCAAACTCCACCACCACAGAGAATGAGACCGATACAATCCTCCCCCAGAGCCGTCTCCATAGCTCACAGCCCCTAGTTGGCATCCTGGACACCGGCTTTGACCTCAGCCAGCGTGACTTATCCAACCAGCAAATTTATTTGGGCTACGACTGGGTCGATGGCGATGACAATCCCTTAATCACAGATGGCTTATCAGCCTCCCACGGCAGCCAAGTCCTAGAAGCTTTCACTCAGACCGCTTCATCCAATGAAGCCTCAAGCATCTGGCTGGGCCGGGCGGTAGGCTCTGGTGATTGGGCCGCATCCCTAGTGGAATTTGTTGCCACTGCCAAAGCGCTGGGACAGGAAAACGCCGTTGCCAACCTCAGTTTTGAGCTGACTGAAGTCCAAGCAGATGGCAGCCTTAGTCCCCGTTCAGCACTAAACAGCAACGAAATTGCAGCTCTAGAATTTGCTCGCCAGCAAGGCGTCATAGTTGTAGCTGCAGCAGGCAATGAAAATGCAGATCTGTCAGCTCTGGCCCAGGCCTCCCAAGCGTTTGACAATATCCTGACCGTGGGCGCAGCGGAGCAAACCGGTTTAGAAGTTCATCGAGCCAGCTATTCCAATTACGGTGAAGGTCTCAGCCTGTTGGCAGAAGTCCCTGTTGGCCTCGCGGATTCTCCCCAAGGGACCTCCCTAGCTGCGACCCAAGTGACCCAAGCCGTCCAAACTCTCTGGCAACAACATAGCCAGCTGAGCTACAGCCAGGTCATTGAGCTCCTAGAAGGCTCCGCCACGGATTTACAGACAACGGGTTGGGATCACGAAACGGGCCATGGTTTGCTCAACCTAGCCCAGGCTCTCAACGATGCCAGTCAAGGATTCGCCGCCCAGGAAACCAGCAATACCCCAACCTTCACAGCGCCTTTCCTAGACACTGCCCTCAGTCCCTGGGACTTCACTTCAAACAATCCACAGAATCTGGAACGGCCACTAGCCCTGGATGTCGGCCAAGTCATTCCTGGGGATGGCACGACGAATATTGACACCCAAGCCTCCATTCGGGTGCAGTTTGCTAGCGAGGCCATTGATGCCTCTAGCCTCACCAGCAATAGCTTCAAACTGGTGGATAGTAGTGGAACAGCGATCGCGGCCAACATCGGTTCTGACCTCACCGGCGGCGTCATCTCCCTCACGCCCCAAGGCCCTCTAGATCCCTTCAGCACCTACAGCATCGTCATTACTGATGAGCTGCTAAACACCCAGGGTGAAGCTGCCACACCCTTCAGCACCAGCTTTACCACTGGAGCCCAAGGCTCCAGCTCCGCAGGTCTTCGCTTTGACAATCAACAAGCGCTCAGCGGTGAATCTCGCTTTGGCATAACCTCCATCGCCGTTGGTCCCGACGGCAACGTCTACGCCTCAGATGTCACCGGCCAGATCCAGCGCTACAACCTAGACCCTTCCACAGGCCTGGCTACCAGTACCGACACCGTTTTTTCCCAAGGCGGCGCTCAAATCATTGGCATTGCTTTCGATCCCAATGCCACCGCCACAGACTTAAAGCTGTGGGTATCCTACACAGCCCGTGACGGCAGCGGGTTTGCCGGTACCATCTCCCAGCTAGCACTGCCTATCACCGGAGATGGCAATGCAACCAAACAGGACTACATCGTTGGCCTACCCAATAGCATCACCGGAGATCACCAGGGTAATGACATTACCTTTGGCCCCGACGGCAAGCTCTATCAGAACGTTGGCGGCGTCGCCACCCTGGGTGGCACCCCCAACTGGCAAGCCGATGAATCCCTACTCAGTGCAGCGGTCATCGTCGCAGATGTAAATAATCCGAGTTTCCCGACCAACCAGCCTGGCAATCAACCTGTCAACGTTCGTACCGTCGGTCTGGATGTGGATAACGACCCCAACACCGAAAACTACGACCCCTTTGCCAGCGATGCGCCGGTGAAGCTATTTGCCACCGGTGTACGTAACGGTTACGACGTGGTTTGGCACTCCAATGGCAATCTTTACAGCGGGATTAACCAAAACTCCCTGGGTTCAGGACAAACGCCAGCCAGCCCGGACGGTAGCGTCCCCGCCATTAATGCTCGCCCCAATGAAATGCTCGCGCTGATTCAAGAGAACAAATACTACGGTCACCCCAACCCGTCCCGTGGGGAATACGTCCTCAATGGTGGTAACCCCACCGCTGGCGTTGATCCCAGAGAAGTACCGGAATACCCCGTCGGCGTTCAGCCTAACCCTAACTTTGATGCCAGCTTGATCTATGACACCCGCAGCATCGGTGGCACGAGCCCCAATGGTCTGACGGAATACACTGGTCCTGGCTCACTCAATGGCCGACTTCTGGTGAGCTTCTTCAGCGGAGCCCGTACCATTCAGAGCTTTGAGCTGGGTGCTGATGGACTGGTCTCAGCCACCGATGCATTGCAAGATGCCAACGGCAATAATCTGCAATTCAATAGCCCACTGGACGTAGCAGTTCATCCTAGCGGTCGCATCTATGTTGCAGATTTTGGTCAATCTCAGAGCAATCCCAATAACGGCAACGTTCGAGTACTAACGCCCCTAGCCGAAGCCAGCGTCATTATTACGCCAACCGATGGCAGCATAGAGGTAACTGAATCAGGCAACACCGACGGCTATACGGTTGCTTTAGCAACCCAGCCCAGTGGCACCGTGACTATTGCCGTCAATCCCGATGGTGAATTAACCAGTGATACTGCCAGTTTGACCTTCACCCCCAGCAACTGGAATGTCCCCCAAACCGTCACCGTCTCGGCAGTGGATGATAGCGAGATTGAAGGTCAACATAGCGGCAGTATTAGCCACAGCATTACCAGTGGCAGTGGAGACTATGGCACAGGCTTAGCGATCGCCTCCCTCACCGCCACCATTACCGACAACGACAACCTTCCTCCCATTGCCGGCGTTGAGATTGTCGAGACGAATGGCAATACAGCGGTCACCGAAGGCGGGAGCAGCGATAGCCTCAGCATTCGCCTCACCGCAGAACCCACCGATGAGGTTGTCCTCAGCTTGATTCCCGATGGTCAACTCGACCTTGGTCCAGCCGACAGTGGCACGGTAGATCTCACCTTCACCCCTGCCAATTGGAATCAGGCTCAGTCCGTGACTGTGGATGCCGTGGATGATTCCCTCGTGGAAGGTCCCCACAGTGGCAGCCTCAACTACAGCATTGCCAGCGCCGATGAAGACTATGAGGCATTGGCGATCGCTGCCAGCACCGTCTCCATCACAGACAATGATGCTCCTGCTGGGCTCATCCTCCAACCCTCTGGTCCAGACACCACCGTCACAGAATCTGGCACCACTGACAGCTACCAAGTCAGCCTAGCCAGTCAGCCCAGCGCAGAGGTCACCGTCAACCTAGCCGTTGATAATCAGCTCAATCTCGGCAATGGTCAAGCCCCCAGTCTTAGCTTTGACGCCAGTAATTGGAATACCCCCCAAACTGTCACCCTCGGTGCGGTGGATGACAGTCTGATCGAAGGCAATCACAGTGGCAATATCACCCACAGTATTACCAGTAGTGACAGCAACTATGCAGCTCTTGACGATGAGCGCTTAGCAGCAGAGATCATCGACAACGATCAAGCCTCCGTTCTGCTCACCCCCAGTGGTGGCAGCACCAATATCGCCGAAGGCGGCAGCAGCGATAGCTACAGCATTGCTCTCAGCAGCCAACCCACGGCTGATGTCACCCTAACCATCGGTTTTGACAGCAGCCAGGTTAGCCTGAACAAGCAGACCCTGATCTTCACATCAAGCAATTGGGATAGCCCTCAGACTGTTCAGGTCACTGCTGTGGAGGACAGCTTGCGAGAGGGGTCTCAGACCCTGAGCTTGACCCACACCACCAACAGTAGCGATGGGAACTATGACGGATTGGCGATCGCGCCCCTCGCTGTTTCTATCGCTGATAACGATGGCGGCGGCAATGCCCTCTTTGTGGCTGGCTCAGACAGCCTCAGCGGCTCTGATATCCAAGCTCGTGAAATCCTAGAAGACCTGGGCTATGACATTACTGTCGTCGATGATGGAGCCAGCACCACAGCTGATGCAGCGGGACAAGATCTCGTTGTCATTTCCCAATCCTCCTTCTCCAGCTTCGTTGGCACCAAGTTCACCAATATCGACAAGCCCGTCGTCGTTTGGGAGCCCTACCTGTATGACGACCTGGGGATGGCCAATAACTTTGGCTTGAACTCCAACGGTTCCAGCCTCACCTTCACCAATGCCACCCATCCCCTGGCCGCAGACCTCGCCTTGGGCAATCAAACGATTTACAGCAACTCCGGTGAAATTGGTTGGGGGAATCCCAGCAGCAGCGAAGCCATTCGCATTGCCCACACAGGGAATCCTAGCCAGCTCGGCATCTTTGGTTATGAGGCGGGGGCAACCATGGATGTGGGGATTGCCCCGGCACGCCGCGTTGCAGTCAGCCTTTGGGAAACTCCCAATGACAACGGTAATGAGCTCTTCAAAGCTGCTATTGAATGGGCAACCGGCCAAGAAGGCCCACCGCCAACACCGCAGCCCGGAACGCTAGCCTTTGCCCATACAACCTTTAGCTACAGCGAAACTGGAAATGCGATCAATGCCATCACCGTAGAGCGCAACGATGGCAGCGCAGGCGCAGTCACTGCGGAAGTGACGATCAGCTATCGAGCAGCCGCTAGCGGCAATGCCAGTAGCGCCGATCTGGTCACAAGCGCCCCCATTACCGTTACCTTTGCCGATGGCGACAGCACGGCGAAGGTCGTGAGTCTTGACCTAGTCGATGACTTAATCGAAGAGGGGAATGAGATCTTCGATGTGAGCCTGGCCATCACCTCTGGTGATGCCAACCTCGATCCGACCGCTACAACAGCAAGCGTGAATCTACTCGACAACGATGCAGCAGGCAGCATTGAGCTAACGAACAGCAGCTTCTCCGTCAGTGAATCTGGTGGCAATGCCTCCATCACCCTGGCCCGAGCCGGAGGCAGCGCCGGAGCCCAAACTGTGCTCCTCACGCCAACGGATGGTACAGCAACAGCAGGAACTGACTACGATGCAACACCCATCAGCGTCACCTTTGCCAACGGAGAAGCCGGCAATAAAACCGTTGTCATTCCCATCCAAAGCGATGACCTCACCGAAGGGACTGAAACGGTTGAGCTTCAGCTCAGTGCGCCAAACAGCAATACCAACCTCGGCAGCCAAACCACTGCAACCTTGAGCATCCTTGACGATGATCTCCCTGGGATTACCATCACCCCCAGCGGGGGTGGCACTGAAGTCAGCGAAGCTGGAGCAGTAGATAGCTATCAAGTCGTCCTCACCAGCCAGCCCA
>CALLPZ010000462.1 GCA_938015405.1 uncultured Pseudanabaenaceae cyanobacterium | reverse complement strand
TGTAATTTTGCTTCGTACATCGCCGCATCAGCGTCCGACAAAATTTGCTCCACCGTCACCCCTTGCACATCAGGGAAAATCTCCCGAATACCGATACTGCAACCAATCTGAATCGCCTGACTATTGCTCCGAAAAGGCTGGCGAATGGACATAATCAGTAGGTCACTCAACGCAACAGCATTGGCCTCAACCTGGCAAGGCAGCACCAGCACAAATTCATCTCCCCCCAACCTGTAGGCCCGATCCCCAGCTCGCAGCAATGCTTGAATACGCTGGGCAACCCCAATCAACAACTCATCTCCCGTCTGATGACCGAAGGTGTCGTTCACCGCCTTAAAGCCATCTAAGTCCAGGAACAGCAAGAGGGTAGAGGCATGGCTATCACTGGCTCGCTCCAAGACCTCACCCAGCTCTTTCACCAAGCAGCGGCGGTTCGGCAGCCCGGTCAGGTCATCGTGATTGGCGATCTCCCGCAGCTGGGATTCTAAACGCCGTCGCTCTTCGATCTCCTCACGCAGTTCTTGAGTTTGCTCAGCAACTTTTTCTTGCAAAGAGAGACGCGACTCGAAGACCTCCACAGCCATTTGATTAAACACCTGGAATAAAGCCACCAATTCCTTAGGCAGAATGTAGCCTTCCAATTTCAGTGCCTCCACAGCCTCTCCCTGAGACAGCCATTGCGAAGCAGTCATCAAGCGCTGAAGAGGCGCCATCAGCATGTGAGCCAGCTTCCAACTAATCCCCGCAGAGACCAGCAGACCAACCAGCGAAACCAGTAGCGCAATATTACGGCTGGCGCGCGCTTCCTGCTCTAACTCAGCCATGGGTTGAGGAATCATCACTCCCCAACCTGTTAAGGGTACGAAGGCATGGCCCGCGATCATATCGGCCTCCATTGCAGGAGAATAAAACTGAGTCACGCCGATCTGACGATTCATCATCGCCTCAACCGCAGCGAGCTGACTCATGTCCTTCGCGGTTTGCTGCCAATTCTCATTTGGATGGGCGATCGCCTGGCCTGTGTGGTCCACAATCGCAGCATGGCCTCTCGTGCCAAATTTCACAGCCTCCTGAACCTGCGAGAAATACTCCGGAGTCAATGCTGCAATCACCAGCTCTCCAGCACTGTTCTCCCGCAACAAATACATGGTGGGTTGCTGCTGGGAATCCAATACAACCGGGCTAAAGACGACGACCTGGGGATTTTTCCGCGCCTGGGCCACTTCTGCTGCGAGAGCATCCAACATCACCAAAGGGAAAAGTTCCTCATCCCCCAGGCTAAAAATCAGCTTATCCCCACGCACAAAGACAAAGACGCTGATATTCAGCGTCTGCAATAACTCACGAGACTGAACCGATAAAACAGCGGGGGGTAGTTCAGATCTGTCTTTGAAGACCGCCTCTAAATCCTGGGCATAGCGAGACAAAGCAGCACTCAAATTCTTGGCTAGCAACAAATGCTGCTCTTCCACAGCCTGCAACTCTGCTTGCAACGCATTTCGCTGGACCCAAAACCCTAAAAAAGAAACCGGTACGATTGAGACCAACAAAAAACAGGCAAAAAGCAGCTTTTGCAAATCGATAGGTAAACCAGTTGATCTAGTTTTGAGCTGCAATGCCATAAAAACCAATCGTCACCACAGACGGCAGACCGAAGCAGAGCCTTGCGCGATCGCCCAAGGTTGGGTCTCCCAGGCTAACTGGTAAGAAATGGCCCACAAGCCGACCATTGTCTACATCCACCATTCAATCCACTGGCTGCCAACCTTGGATTTCTGTCACTACAATAGCGACATCGACGCCTTTTGAGCAGAGTAGCGGCTCGTAACAAGGGATACTCGCACCAAGCCTGCCCCTCCAGGCAAAACATTTAATTTTTTGGTCCCCACTCATCAAAGACATCCGTTCCTACAAAATATCCTCCATCCTTCTCATACTCACCAGGCATGGCTCAACTCACCCAGCGCCGTAGCGAAAACACACCAGGCGACTTTTATGTCGACAGTAGCTGTATTGACTGCGATACCTGCCGCTGGATGGCACCAGAGACTTTTAGCCGCGTCGGCAGCATGTCTGCCGTCACCACTCAGCCTGAGACTCCACAGCTACGACAACAGGCGATGCAAGCGTTACTCTCCTGCCCCACCGCCTCCATTGGTACCCTCGATAAACCCCGAGAGATCCGACAAGTCCAACAGCAATTTCCCCTCGCCATTGACCCCATCGAGGCAACAGGTATTTACCACTGTGGCTACCATTCCAAGAAATCCTATGGAGCTGCGAGTTACTTTATCCAGCGGCCCGAAGGCAACATTCTGGTAGATTCACCCCGTTTTTCACCGCCCCTCGTACGGCAGCTCGAAGCCTTAGGTGGGGTACGTTATCTCTATCTCACCCATCGGGATGATGTGGCAGACCACGAAAAGTTTCAAGCCCATTTCAGCCAGCCCCATCCCCAATGGAACCCAAGCGGCCAAACCTGTGAACGAATTCTCCACATTGATGACATCTCCTCAGATACCACATCTGTAGAGATTCAACCGAGTGGGCAAGATGTCATCAATCTCGCCCCAGATCTACAAATTATTCCTGTTCCAGGCCACACGCTGGGCCATACCGTTCTGCTGTACCAAGAGAAATATCTCTTCACTGGCGACCACCTTGCCTGGTCCGCCCGCTTAGAGCAACTCATCGGCTTCAACCGCTTTTGCTGGTATGACTGGAACGTCCAAATCGCCTCCATGGAACGCTTAACCCAATATCACTTCGAATGGGTCTTACCAGGCCATGGCCGACGTCACCATGCCAGCCAAGAAAAGATGCGCAAACAACTGGAGCAGTGTCTGGGCTGGATGAGCGATGTGGCCTAAGCATCTGCTGCATGGGTAGCAGGTCTTGATGCCCCCACCAAAGCAGACTAAACCCTAGCCCCCCGAGAAAAAGGCTTATGGGAAATCATTTCAACTAAGAAAACCCGCACTGCCCCATAGAACAACGAGGTCATACCAGCCATTTCCATGCCCTCCTCCAGCATCACCTGCAAAGAATAAAGCCACCCATTCGGCATCTCTCGCAAATTCAGCTGATAGCTCACCACCTCTAGGCCCACAGCTCCCGCTAGAAACATAGCCACACCACCAAAGATGTAAGCACTCGCGGCAGGATAGGCACGCGCCAGTTTCCGCAATCTCTTTTGAATTCGAAGCATCACACCGGCTCCGATCGCGCCATACAGTGGAATCCAAATGCCGTGGTTCCCCCGAAAGCGAGGCACCCAAGCAAACTGTTGGAGTACCAAGGTGATGCGCTCATGCACCTCGAGCGCTTCATCAATGGAGAGAAACAGAAAAATACAGCCCACTCCGAGCAAGAACCGTCTTGTCAGCAAGCGATTCGGCCTTGACCAGCGAGCCTGAATTAAAGCCAAGAGCCCCACACAGAAAAGCTGAATGGCTGAGAACCAACTTGAAACAGAGGCAGCACCATCCAAGGAGAGGAGCTGACTTACCGTAATGGGGACATCCCAATAGAGCGTCATTCCATAGAGAACGACGAAGGCAAGCTCAAGCAGCAGAAGGCTACGAAAAAAAATACGAATGTCTTGGGGGGTGATGCGCAGGCTTATTTCCATGCCTTGCTCCAGCTGGCTGTGATCTAAAAAATGAGTAGAAGATGCTCTAAAGTCATTGTTCCCCCCTGGCGAGTACTGACAACCACCGGTTATTCCTCTTGTGAAAAGCTATTTTGGGAGCCTCCACTGCGTATTCATACGGTCGGTCTCACGCCAGCATGAGACAAACGACTGAGATCTAAGGAATGGGCCGAGTCAACTCCCCTACACTCAACGTTGTGAGTCTTGACCATTGCTCCAAGGCTATGGATAGCAGACCTGGTAAGCCGTGAATCTACTCAGAAGTCCCTGACACCACTCGCCATTCTGAAGGGGCTTCGCTATAGTCTTCATGAACTACTTTCAATCAGCAACGTCACTGTCAATTCTGGATGTGAAATCAGGTCCTGATACGTCGGTCGCCTTTCATCCAGGGGCGCACGATCTAGCTCTTTCAGTGATGCTGAGGAATGTGGGGGCCATGTAAGCAAAAGCGAAGGCAGCCTAAAAGCTCGTTGAGGATAGAAGAATGCAGATCTGGATCGCAAGTTTCATCATTATCTTCGCCTTGTCGCAGTTCTTGGAATGGCTGCGTGGGGTAGAGTTCTCTCTGCCAATGCTGGCCCTGGGAGGGCTACTCCTCAGC
>CALLPZ010000461.1 GCA_938015405.1 uncultured Pseudanabaenaceae cyanobacterium | reverse complement strand
AATCAATCTGCGACGGACGCTTCGGCCTTGCCAGGGGGAGATGGCGCATTGCTCTCGGTTGAAAAGGCCCAGCGCATGGCGGAATTCTTTGCTGTGTTGGGTGACCCTAATCGCTGGCGGATTATTTCGGCTTTAGCCCTGGAAGAACAGCGGGTTAGCGATTTGGCGAAGCGGGTGGAGATGAGTGAGTCTGCGGTGTCCCATCAGCTGCGAGTGCTGCGCAATATGCGATTGGTGAGCTACACCCGACAGGGGCGCAATGTCATTTATCGGTTGCAAGACCATCACATCCTCAATCTCTATCGGGATGTATCGGAGCATTTGGATGAGCCGGCAGGCGATTAGGTTTGGACTAAGCCGGAGCGACCAAGACTGAGGTGATGCCTGGGGACGATCGCTCCATATGGGACTTAGCGCAATCCTGCTAGCAATGGATAGGCTTTTTCTTCTCCCAGGGGATTTCGCACGGCAATGGAAATTTGACTGAGACTTTTGAGGCTGGGGATCTCAACGAGCGCTTCAAAGCTGCCATCATCTTCCACGGGGACTTCTACGCCCGCGATGGCCAGTGTATTTAGCGGGTGAATCGTCCCATTGATATGGAGCTGGCTGTCGTTGATTTCGATGTCATAGACATCTAGTTTCAAGAGCTTGTCGAATTTCTGGGGCGGAGAGGGCTTTTCTCCTTCTCGGATGCGAGAGCCAAAGCCGGTGGACAGCTCTACGGTTTCACCTTGGGCAGTGGCGGCTACCAGTCCAGATTCCGTTGCAATTACCATTCGGCCATCATCACTGACGCTGATGCCATATTCAGTGCCTCGCACAGCCGCAATGCCGGCTGGAGACACGATTTGTAAGCTGCTCCGAGGACTGGTGAATCGACGCACTTTCGTGCGCACCTGACCTTTCTCAATGGCCAGCGTTGTAATGCGAGACCCATCCAAGAGTTTCTTGAGTTTCTGGATTCGGAGTTTGGTATTTTCTGCGACTTGAATAGAGCCCATGCCGCTGTCCAAACGCAGTAGGGCCATAGAGCTGCGAGCCGTTTCGATGGTGTCACCGGGCTTGTTGAGGCGATCGCCGACCTTGGCAGGGCGAGGTGGACTCTGAGTGATGGTGACTTTGCCGCTGGTTTGTTGAATTTCCATCCAGCCATTCGCAAGCTGAGACTCCGCAATGGTGGGCATTGCTAAGAGAAGAACAGCTAGAGGAAGGGATTTTAAGATACGCACATTCGAAAAAATATTAAAGGTATAAAAAAATACTTTATTTAAAGCTAGCAGAAGTTTCCTGCTTCTGCCTAGGGCCAGAACGCTTCAATCTCTCTGCCTATATAGACATTGAGGGTATGCTTGCTTGTTCCCGTTGCCGACGAGGTTGCTTTTTCCTTGATTGTACGGGGCGAGGTTTGAAGTCAACAATGCGTGGTTAGTGAGTCATGCTTTCCGCTGGGGATTTTCGGAGAGAGGATTGCTGCTGCACTTGTAGAGGTTGCGGCGAATGCGATGAGGAGATTTCTGGAAGCAGTCATGGCTGTTTCCTTTAATGACTGTAGATCTGTTGAACGAATGCTTAGAACTTGTATCGAGATGTTTCAGAGCCTTGGGATGGGCCAGAGACTCATTCTCTGTCGCGCTTTGGAGAGGATCGGGAGCGGTCATCCTTGCATCCCCTTAAAGATGATCTTGTGATCCCTGTAGATATTTCAACGCTGCCCCTGCGGAATCTTCCATCGACTGACAATATAGGTATAAGAGCCGTTTGAGTTTGGACTATCTCCCTGAGATATCCGTTCATTCGGCGGAATAAGACACTCAGGAGTTCAACCTCCCCTTCCTCGCCATGCGCAGAACCTCCGATCTCCACGTTGTGGAAACCCGCTCCTTGATGACCCCTGAGAGCATCCACAGCGAGTATCCCCTCACCGATGAGGCTGCCAAGCTAGTGGGCGAGACCCGCGATCGCATCCGCAATATCCTTCGCCACGAAGACAATCGTCTCCTTGTTATTGTTGGTCCCTGCTCGATTCATGATGTCAAAGCAGCCCATGAATATGGCAACAAGCTGTTGGCACTGCGTGAAGAGCTCAAGGATGAGTTGGAAATCGTCATGCGGGTTTACTTTGAGAAGCCTCGCACTACGGTGGGCTGGAAGGGGCTGATCAACGACCCCCATTTGGATAACAGTTACGACATCAACACTGGCCTGCGCTTGGCGCGGGAGCTGCTGTTGGACCTGGCTAAAATTGGTATGCCTTCGGCGACGGAATTGCTGGATCCGATTATTCCTCAGTACATTGCGGATCTGATTAGCTGGACGGCGATCGGTGCGCGTACCACGGAAAGCCAGACCCACCGGGAAATGGCATCGGGTCTGTCCATGCCCATTGGTTTTAAGAATGGCACCGATGGCAGCCTGGATGCGGCGGCCAATGCCATGCTATCTGCGGCTCAGCCCCACCGTTTCCTGGGGATTAATATAGAAGGCTTGGCCAGCATTGTTCAAACAACGGGCAACCCTGATGGACATCTCGTCCTGCGGGGCGGTGGCTCAGGTCCTAACTTCTCGAAGGACAGTGTGGACAGCGCGGCGGCGGCTTTGACAAAGAAGAAGCTCAATAGTCGGGCCATGGTTGATTGTAGCCACGGCAACTCCAATAAGGATTATCGTAAGCAGGCTGATGCGCTGAAGGCAGTGGCTGAGCAGGTTGCAGAAGGGTCTAAGAATATCTTGGGCGTGATGATTGAAAGCCACTTGGTGGAGGGCAATCAGAAGGTTTCCAGTGATTTGTCTGAGCTGACTTATGGTCAGAGCATTACAGATGCCTGTGTGGCGTTTGATGATACGACGACGATGCTGCGGGAGCTGGCTCGGGCAGTGAAGGCTGGTGGTTTGGTGACGAAGTAGCTTTACCAACCAGCAGCGCCTCTGTCTTCCAGAGCAACAGGATGATCCAATACTTGGAAGTCCCTTCTTGGCCCTGACATTAGAGATCCGTCCGTCTCATCCTGTCTCGAAGCAGCCTTGCATTGCAAGGCTGCTTTTTTATCGAAGACGCCAATTGATAGCTCAACTGCAGATTAAGGGTTAGGATTTTGTCTCAATCTGAAATCCTAATGAATCCATACTTTGGGATTGTTGTAATCGACCCCCCGTAAACTCAATTAAATCCTTGCGGCTTCGCCTTACTTCCGTCCAAAAAGCAAGCCAAGCGACTAAGCCAAAAACGATGGGTAAGCTAAGGAAAATAAGGGTCAGAATAGAAGTTCTGGCAGAAAGATAGAGTGGTAGGGTCATTCCATAGGCGAACAGCACAGAAAAGCTGCTAAATCCCAGAACCCATGGATTGGGAGCCATCTTGACGTGAATCGCCGTACCGTTGCCTAGGGATTCTAAGTTGCCCTTAATCCTAGGTAGAAAAGAATTTTTATGATCAATGATGCGTGTTGCGCTAAAGCTGCTGGGGGTGACTTCCCCGACGTAAGGTCTGGGTGGCTTTTCCCAGGGCCAGCGCCAGCTAATCAATGGAGTGGGTGCAATGTGGAGGCTGAGACGAATCGCGATCGCTTCCGCACTTAGGTCGCTGTGAATCGTAAATGAATCTCGGAGGAGGATTTTGGCCATGGCCGGTGTTAAATCCACTGTTGCGTTGTAGGTAACTTCAGCTTTTGACAATCGGATTTCGATGGAAATGCAGGGGCGGAAGCAAACTTTTGCGACTTTAATTCTCTCTATGGGGAAGCAATACAGCCTCATGCGGCATGAGTCGTTAGAATCATCCAGCACCCTCATCTTGATTTAGGTAATTAATTGCTCCATGGCCGGTGATCTCAATCTTATTGTCGAAATGGTCACCGTGATGGGGGCTGCCACAGTGGGCGGTTACATTGCCAGCCGCTTTAAGCAGCCTGTGCTGTTGGGGTATTTGGCGGGTGGTATTGCGGTGGGGCCTGCGGGGCTAGGGCTGATTGCCCTGGAAGGGGATATCAAGGTCCTGGCAGAAATTGGTGTGGCGCTGCTGCTGTTTGCCCTGGGGGTGGAGTTTTCGCTCAAGGACTTGCTCAAGGTTAAGGCGATCGCCCTGGGCGGTGGCACGTTGCAAATTCTGCTGACGATATTGCTGGGGGGCGGACTGGCCTATGCCACGGGCTGGGTGGATTCATTACCCCAGGCAGCATTTCTCGGATCGGTGTTGGCGCTGTCGTCCACGGCGGTGGTGCTCAAGAGCCTAATTGAGCGCAATGAGGTGAAGACGGCCCACGGCAGGATCATGCTGGCGATGCTGATTGTCCAGGATTTGGGCCTGGGCGTGATGCTGGCGGTGTTGCCTGCCCTGGCTGAGCCGGAGGGAATGGCGGCGGCGGTGGGGGCGGCATTACTGAAGTTGGTGATTTTTCTGGGCGGCGCGATCGCCACCGGAAAGTGGCTCATTCCCTCTTTCCTGAGATTAGTCGTGCGCCAGGGCTCCCAGGAGCTGTTTTTGTTGACGGTGCTGAGTCTTTGTTTAGGCATTGCATTGCTGACTTCAGTCCTGGGATTGGGCATTGAAATGGGTGCATTTGTGGCGGGGCTGATGGTGTCCAATGTGGAATATGCCGATCATGCCCTGGATCGCGTTTTACCGATGCGGGATGTGTTCGCAACCTTGTTCTTTGCCTCCATTGGCTTGCTGATTGACCCTGGCTTTTTGCTGGAAAATGCTTCGGTGCTGGCAGGACTGGTCATCATTGCCATGGTGGGCAAAGCAGTGCTGGTGACAGGCATTGTCCGAGGCTTTGGCTATCCCTTTAAGACGGCGCTAACGGTGGGGACGGGCATTAATCAAATTGGAGAATTTTCCTTTGTTTTGGCTGGGGTTGCTCAAACCTCGGGCTTGTTTTCCGACCGTCTCTACGGTCTTTCGGTGGGTACGGCGGCGGCGACGTTGATGCTGACGCCTCTGACCTTGCGGTTGACGCCATTTTTATTAGGTCGAGTGGAGCAATCGCCCCGCTTTTCTCGCTGGATGCGGGGTCAACCAACCCGGCTTGTTGGTGCAGAACCGGAGGAATTATCGGG
>CALLPZ010000460.1 GCA_938015405.1 uncultured Pseudanabaenaceae cyanobacterium | reverse complement strand
CGTTGATGACGAAGCGAGCATCCGTCGCATTCTGGAGACTCGCCTCTCCATGATTGGTTATGACGTGGTTACCGCTGCTGATGGTGAAGAAGCCATCGAAACCTTCCGCAGTGACGCCCCTGACCTCGTTGTTCTCGACGTGATGATGCCAAAGCTTGACGGCTATGGCGTCTGTCAGGAGCTACGCAAGGAATCCGACATTCCCATTATCATGCTCACCGCTTTAAGCGATGTTGCTGACCGCATTACTGGCCTAGAGCTGGGTGCTGATGACTATGTGGTTAAGCCTTTCTCTCCCAAAGAGTTAGAAGCTCGCATTCGCTCTGTGCTTCGTCGCATTGAGAAGAATGGCACTTCTGGAATCCCCAGCTCCGGTGTGATTCAGGTCAACCACCTGCGCATCGACACCAACAAGCGCCAGGTTTATAAGGGCGATGAGCGCATCCGTCTGACCGGAATGGAGTTCAGCTTACTGGAACTGCTGGTTGGTCGTTCCGGTGAGGCTTTCTCCCGCGCTGAGATCCTGCAGGAAGTTTGGGGCTACACCCCCGAGCGTCATGTGGATACCCGCGTTGTGGATGTTCACATCTCTCGCCTGCGGGCCAAGCTTGAGGATGATCCCAGCAATCCTGAGCTGATTTTGACGGCTCGCGGTACGGGTTACCTCTTCCAGCGCATCGTCGAGCCCGGCGATGACATGCGCTAAGGGATAGAGATTGTGTTAAAGCTTGTCGGAGGTGGAGCTTTGGGCTATTCCCATTGCTCTGCTTCTTGAGGCTTAACCTGTCTTAATTAGTTAGAAAACGACGCTTTAGCTCTTGAGCTGAAGCGTCGTTTTTCGTTGGGGAAACCTGGGACTGAAGCCCGCTCTGATAGAATTCGTTAAGGTTTCTTACAGCGGTAGCAATGGGTTCAACGCGCGCGAGAATCGCAGTCGATGCCATGGGGGGTGATAACGCTCCAGCGGCAATTGTGGCAGGTGCTCTGAAAGCACGGGAAGCATTCGATATCGATGTCATCCTCGTGGGTGACGAAGAGCAAATTAAGGGTTGCATTAATGGGGAGCTGCCTCCAGGGGTAAAGATTTCCCATGCGGCCCAGGCTGTTGCCATGGATGACGATCCCATTGCCAGCATTCGTAAGAAGCCCAAGTCTTCCATCAATGTGGCCATGAAGTTGGTCAAGCAGGGCGAGGCTGATGCTGTGGTCTCTGCGGGGCATTCTGGGGCGATTATGGCGGCGGCTCAGTTGAAGCTGCGGCGTTTGCCAGGAATTGAGCGGGCTGCGATCGGGGCTGTTTTGCCTACGGTTGACCCCACTAAGCAAGTGCTGATTCTTGATGTGGGTGCCAACGTAGATTGTCGCCCTAGCTTCCTAGACCAATTTGCGGTCATGGGGTCTGCTTACAGCCAATGGGTCATGGGGGTAAATAATCCCAAAGTGGGCCTGCTCAACATTGGTGAGGAAGATTGCAAGGGCAACGACTTGGCTCTGAAGACCTATCCCTTACTTAAGGCCAACGAAGAGATCAACTTCATTGGCAATGCTGAGGGGCGCGATGTCCTGTCTGGTGAGTTTGACGTTGTGGTCTGCGATGGCTTTGCAGGCAACGTTCTGCTGAAATTTGCAGAAGCCGTAGGGTCAGTGCTTCTCGCGATCCTGAAAGAAGAGATTCCTCGGGGCATTCGCGGTAAGGCCGGTGCTGTGGTGCTTAAGCCCAATTTGATGCGTATCAAACAGCGGGTTGATCATGCTGAGCATGGCGGTGGTTTATTGCTGGGTGTGGCCGGTGTTTGCATCATTAGCCATGGCAGCTCTGGAGAGGATTCTATCTCCAGTGCCATTCGCCTGGCGAAGGATGCCGTAGATAACCGCGTTCTGGAGCATATCGCTCGTCCTGGCGAAAAAGCGGAAGAACAGGCGGCGAGTCAAAAAGCCGTTGCGGCGGCTGTTGCTGAAGCGCAACCTGAAGCGACGGGTTCTGCTGCTGGATAACAGTCGCCACTCGGATGAATTGGGACTTGTCTTCATTTGTCCGCCCCTGACCTGTTCGGCCTACGGTTTTCTGTGGGCTGTTCGATTTCTTTGCAATTTACCGGGCCAATGCTGGCGCAACTGAACAGTCTGCTCAACGGTATTTGCCTCTATTGCCTAACTGGCCCGCCCATCTGGAGATTGTCTTGATTCAGCCCACTGGAGTTGCCTTGATCGGCAGCGGTTCGGCTTCCCCCGACAGCATCATCACAAATCATCACCTCGCAGAGATGGTGGACACCGATGATGAATGGATTAAAACCCGCACGGGTATTGCCCAGCGTCATGTGGCTGGACCGGAGCTAGGGTTGCGGCATCTAGCGGCCCAGGCAGGGGAGCGGGCGATCGCTGCGGCCAATCTCAATGCCGAGGACATCGATCTAATCATCCTCGCGACCTCCAGCCCCGACGATCTCTTTGGCAGCGCCGCCCAAGTCCAGGCCGAACTGGGTGCAAGCCGAGCCGCAGCCTTTGACATTACGGCAGCTTGTTCTGGATTTATTGTGGGCCTGATCACGGCTAGCCAATTCATTCGCACGGGCGTCTATAAGAACATTCTCTTGGTCGGGGCAGATTTACTCTCTCGCTGGACCGACTGGGAAGACCGCCGCACCTGCATTCTCTTTGGTGATGGAGCCGGAGCTGTGGTGCTCCAAGCCAGCGAAACGGACAATCTATTGGGATTCGACCTTCATAGCGATGGCTCCATGAACGGTTGTCTCACCCTGGGCTATGAGCCTGAGGGGCAAACCCTCCATGGTGAAACCCAGGTTTCTAAAGGCCAGTACAACCCCATCAATATGAATGGTCGCGAGGTTTATCGCTTTGCGGTGAAACGAGTGCCGCAGGTCATTGGTCAGGCTTTGGCAAAGGCTGGTTTGACGGTTGATGATATTGATTGGTTGCTGCTGCACCAAGCTAATCAGCGCATTATCGATGCCGCTGCCGATCGCCTCAAGATTCCTCGGGAGAAGACTTTGAGCAATCTTGCCCAGTACGGTAATACCTCGGCGGCTTCGATTCCGCTGGCCTTGGATGAGGCGGTGCGGGCGGGCAAGGTCAAGCCGGGGGATACCATTGCGGCTTCGGGCTTTGGGGCAGGTTTGACCTGGGGGTCTGCCATCTTCCGATGGGGTCACCGGTAGAGCACCCACTGTTAATTGGGGGGAACGCAGGTGTAATTAGCCTATATAGGTCGCAAACGCTGGGGTGGACATGGCACTGCCATGTCCCTACGGTGGCATCAGATTTTGTTTGGTCGCATTGATTTTTTGAAACGGGGGATTAACGTATGAAGACGGCATGGGTGTTTCCAGGACAAGGCTCACAGGCGATCGCTATGGACGCCGATCTCGCCACCACCGACGCAGGCAAAGCCAAACTGGCCCAGGCCCAGGAAATCCTCGGCTGGTCCATTAGCGACATCTGTAACGGCGAGCTTGAACAGCTTTCCCAGACCCAATACACCCAACCCTGCCTCTACGTTGTGGGCTGCATCCTAGCTGACCTCATGGCCGAGCAAGGTCAAACTCCCGAAGTCGTTGCGGGTCATAGCCTCGGTGAATATGTTGCCCTCTATGCCGCAGGCGTCTTCAGCTTTGAAGCGGGTTTGAAGCTGGTGCAGCAGCGTTCTCAGCTGATGAGCAAAGCTTCTGATGGCATGATGGCCGCGTTAATGGGCTTTGACCGCGAGCAGCTCATGGCGGAAATCGACAAGCAGCCCGGTGCCGTCCTTGCCAATGACAACAACCCTGGCCAAGCTGTGATTTCTGGTGAGCCCGATGCGGTTAAAGCTGTGATGGAAGCCGTGAAAACCAAGCGAGCTGTACCGCTCAAGGTTTCCGGTGCATTCCACTCGCCACTGATGGCCGGTGCTTCAGACGAATATCAAGCTGTCCTGGATGGCGTGGAATTCCACGATGCGAAGGTGCCCGTGCTGTCCAACGTTGAGCCTGAGCCTGTTACGGATGGGGCAACGATTAAAGAGCGTTTGTCGAAGCAAATGACCGGCTCTGTGCGCTGGCGAGAGACTTCGATGAAGCTGTCAGAGATGGGTATGGAGCAGGTGATTGAGGTGGGTCCTGGCAAAGTTCTCACCGGCTTGATCAAGCGCACTTGTAAAGAGCTCAAGCTCGCCAACGTGAGCGATACTGCAGCGATCGCAGCCCTGTAGCGAAATAACTCACCACTAGCACCATCCCCTCAAAGAGGCAGTTGCAGGCATTCCCTAGCTTGCAGCTGCCTCTTCAGCTTTAGCCCGCTTCACCCAGTTGTTGCCAACTCACCCCCTGCCTCACAACAGGCTTGGCTCGACGAGATCGAGGATGAATATCAGACTTGTAAGCAACTTCATCGTCACTCGCATCCACCTGCCAATGCATCGTCTCCACCAAAAATTCTGAAGCTGTCTCTTGATCTAAGGGGCGAGAGAAGAAGTAACCCTGGCCATATTCACAGCCTAAGTCTCGCAACTGGCTGGACTGTTCCAGAGTTTCCACCCCTTCAGCCACCACCTCCATGGACAACGTGTGGGCTAGGGCCATCACCGTGCGAACAATCTCAAAATTCTCGGTATCACGATTCATTTTGCCGACAAAGGAGCGATCGATCTTCAGGGTCGTGACTGGAAAGCGGTGTAAATAACTCAGCGAAGAATAGCCGGTACCAAAGTCGTCAATGCTGAGCTGAATATTGCGATCGCGCAACTGCTGCAAGACCTGAATCGTCTCTTCAGTCCGCTCCATCAACATGCTTTCCGTTAGTTCCAAGCGCAAGTCTTGCCCTGGTACGCCTGTCTCTTCCAGGATGTAATCCACCCGCTGGGCAAATCCCGGCTCCTGCAATTGCTTGCTAGCCAGGTTCACGCTCATCCGTAAGGATGCCGCTGCTGGATAGACATCTCGCCACTGACGCATTTGACGGCAGGCCTCTCGCAAGACCCAAGCCCCAAGGGGCACAATCATCCCCGTATCTTCTGACAGAGCAATAAACTCCCCCGGGGAGACCATGCCATCTATGGGGTGTTGCCAACGCACTAAGGCTTCGAAACCAGCAAGACGTCCTGTCTTTAAAGAAATAATCGGCTGATAATGGAGGACAAACTCATCACGTTCCAACGCTTGGCGCAGGTCACTTTCCATGCGCAATAAGCGCAGGTTTTTGAGATACATATCCTGGTCAAACATGGCATAGCAGGCTCGCCCCATTCCCTTAGCCTGGTACATCGCAATATCAGCATCTCGCAGCACTGCCTGTAGCTGCTGATAGTGGCTTCCTCCCATGGCAATACCAATGCTGGCACTGGTAACAATGCGATGGCCTTCGAGGTAAATGTGCTGGGTAATGGCCGCTTGCAATCGCTCAGCCATCTTCACTGCATCCTGGCCACCCTGGATGTCTTCGAGCAAAATAGTGAACTCATCTCCGCCAAGGCGAGCAACGGTATCCTGCGGTCCGAGGCAAGAGTTAATCTTTCGGGCAATTTCGATCAAGAGCTGATCGCCCACAGCATGACCCAAGCTGTCATTGACGATCTTGAAGCGATCCAAATCCAAGAATAAAACCGCAAACTGGTAACAAGGGGAGCGACGGGCACAGGACAAAGCTTGGGCAACTCGCTCCATAAACAGGGTGCGATTGGGAAGCTGGGTCAGCTCATCATGGAGCGTGTCAAAGATCAGCTTTTTCTCTGCGCGCCGACGCTCAATCACCTCATTGCGAAGCTCATTATTGGCCCGCTCCAGTTCGGCAGTACGACGCTGAACCCGCGCTTCTAATTCAATATTGAGACGCTGAATTTCTAACCGAGCAGACTGCAAATTAAGCTGATGCTTAATCCGAGCCATCATCTCCTTCAGATTAAAAGGCTTGGTGACGTAATCAGCCCCACCCACCTCAAAAGCTCGCACCTTATCCGGTGCCTCATCCGCAGCACTGAGGAAAATAATGGGAATGTCTTGGAGTGCCGGATCTGCCTTGATCTCCTGGCAAACGACATAGCCATCCAGATCGGGCATGGCGATGTCGAGCAGAATCAGATCGGGCTTAGACAGGCGAACAGCCGCTAGCGCAGCACTGCCCGATTCAGCACAGCGAACTTGATAGCCCTTACGATGAAGCACATCAGAAAGGAGTTGTAGATTCGCAGAAACGTCATCTACAACGAGTATTGTGTTGCAACCCTGACTCACGGTCTAACTATCCATAAATGTAGGGAGCCGTCTCAAGCAAACGGAGCGAGCCACCCCCATAGCGCCCAGCACATTTCATCGCAGTCCCGGCTGTCGCAACAGCTGTTACGACGATGAAAGAACTAGCCCTTTTTTCATGACCCTGTGGTAGAAGCTCGTACATAGATTGCCCAAGCTCTGGAATAACATCACCCCCGAAGCTCCCCCAACTCCCTGGGGGCTGACAGCCTCACTGACAGCAATTCGAGCTCCCCAGCAAATCCAGAGAGGGGTCAAGCTGGGGTTTACAATTGAGCGAGAAAGCACGGAAACACCATATATATTCCGAGACAAATGCTTTGCTGCCCCAGGGCGCTTTCAGCTCCTAAAACCTGATTCAATCCCAAGCGCTATGGCAGCAAAAATTGAGTTTAGATTTTTAGTGAGTATTGCTTCGTGATTGATACGTCTTCCGGCCTTGACCTCGAAGCGATTTTTCCCTTTGAGTTAGACGATTTTCAGCATCAAGCGATCGCCGCCCTAGATGCCAATCGCTCCGTCGTGGTCTGTGCCCCTACGGGCTCTGGTAAAACGCTGATTGGTGAATATGCGATCTACCGCGCGCTTGCTCGGGGCAAGCGAGTCTTCTATACAACCCCCCTCAAAGCCCTCAGCAACCAGAAGCTGCGAGATTTTCGGGACAAGTTTGGTCATGACAACGTTGGCTTACTCACTGGCGATCTCTCCATTAACCGCGATGCACCTGTGGTGGTAATGACCGCCGAGATCTTCCGCAACATGCTCTACGGCACGCCAATTGGTCAGGTTGGCACGTCAGTCCAAGATGTGGAAGCCGTGGTACTCGATGAATGCCACTACATGAACGATCGCGATCGCGGCACGGTCTGGGAAGAAGCCATCATCTACTGTCCCCCCAGCATTCAACTGGTGGCCCTCTCCGCCACCGTTGCCAACAGCGACCAGCTCACCGACTGGATCAACGAAGTTCATGGCCCCACAGAACTCATCTACTCCGACTTTCGTCCCGTCCCCCTGCAGTTGAGCTTTTGCGGAGCCAAGGGCCTGTTTCCGCTACTGAACGATGCAGGCACAGGCCTCCACCCCAATTTCAAAGCCAATCGTAAAACCGGCAAACATAAAAGTCGCTTCGACAAAGGCCGCCACAGCCGCAGCGGTCGCAAGGGCCGAGGCCGGCCCGAACGGCCCGATGCCCCTCCTCTGACCTTCGTCGTCAGTCAGCTGGCCCAGCGAGACATGCTGCCCGCCATCTACTTCATCTTTAGCCGTCGGGGCTGCGATAAGGCCATGAGCCAGGTTGCTCAAATGGACCTTGTGACTCCCGCTGAAGCCGAAGTTCTGGACTACCGCGTCAAAGTCTTTACTGCGCAAAATCCCGACGTTGCCCGTCCTGCCCAGGTGGAAGCGCTACGCCACGGCATTGCAGCCCACCATGCTGGACTCCTGCCAGTGTGGAAAGGCTTTGTGGAAGAGCTGTTTCAGCTTGGACTGATCAAAGTTGTATTTGCCACAGAAACCTTGGCTGCGGGCATCAACATGCCCGCTAGAACCACCGTTTTGTCCTCCCTGTCTAAACGCACTGATGGGGGCCATCGACCGCTCTTTGCCTCGGAGTTCTTGCAAATGGCGGGTCGAGCCGGGCGGCGCGGCATGGATGAGAAAGGTTATGTGGTGACAGTACAAACTCGCTTTGAGGGTGCCAAGGAAGCCGCCCGCATCGCCACCAGTGGGGCAGATCCGCTGGTAAGCCAATTCACCCCCAGCTACGGCATGGTGCTGAATCTGCTGCAAACCCACAGTCTGGAGGAAGCAAAGGAGCTGGTAGAGCGCAGCTTTGGACAGTATCTGGCTCGATTAACCCTCAAACCCCAACTCGAAGAAATTGAACGGGTCAGCCTGGGGATTGAGCAACTGCAAGCCCAGCTGGAGCAGGTAGACTGGCCCTTGATGCAGCAGTACGAAAAACTGAAGCAGCGCCTCAAGGAAGAAAATCGGCTGTTCAGAATCCTCCAGCAGCAAGCCCAGGAGGTAAAGCAGAAGGAAATGGGCCAAGCCCTCAGCTTTGCCATGGGAGGCACGGTGCTTAGCCTCAAGGGCAAGAATATTCCTGTAGCGGAGCCAGTCCTGGCGGTGCTTGTCGCCAAAGCTCCAGGACCCGGTAAAGCTCCCTTTTTGATTTGCTTGAGTACAACAAATCGCTGGTACGTGGCAACCCCCGCAGATGTCGCAGACCTCTACAGTGATATCCCTCGCCTGTCTGAGGTGGATGGATTAGAACCCCACCATGGCTTAGCTGCGAAGGCGGGTAGCACAATCAAGGGAGGAGAAGAGACATTTGCTTTGCGCGATCGCCTCCGTAACCTCGCCGAACAACCCGCACTCCTCCAAAATAACAATCCCGTCGGCGAAGAAATCATCGCCCAACAAACCAGAGTTGACGATGTAGAGGGACTGCTCCAAGCCCATCCCGTCCATCAGTGGAAAAACCATGCCTCCCTGATGAAGCGCCAAAAACATCTCGAAGCCTTGGAGCGAGAACTTAAGGATCGTCAATCAAAATTTGACCGCTATGCCCATCGTCATTGGGACGAGTTCATGGCCTTGATTGATATCCTGCGGGAATTTAACGCTTTGGATGATCTAGCCCCAACCCCCCTGGGAGAAGCCGTCGCGGCCCTGCGAGGAGACAATGAGCTCTGGCTCGGTCTTGCCCTCTGTTCTGGCGAACTGGATAGCCTAGAACCTCAGCAATTTGCTGGAGCCTGCGAAGCCATCTCCACGGAAGTGTCTCGCCCGGATCTCTGGAGCGACTATCCCATGTCTGGCCCCACCGAAGAGTCCCTGGAAGGCCTTCGCCAAATTCGCCGCCGCCTTTTCAAGCAACAGCATCGTCGTCAGGTCACCCTACCCGTGTGGTTAGAGTTGGACCTCGTGGGCATGGTGGAAAACTGGGCCTTGGAAGTGAGTTGGTCAGAACTGTGCCACAACACCAGCCTGGACGAGGGAGATATTGTCCGCGTGCTGCGACGCACCCAAGACTTTCTATCCCAAATCCCCCATGTGCCTGGCGTTAGCGATGCCATTCGGCAAAATGCCCGTCACGCCAGTTACTTGGTCAATCGCTTTCCCATCAAAGAAAGCATGGGCGGCTTAGAGGCAGACCCCAAGACGGAAGAGTAGTGTCAAGCTGTACCCCTTTCTCAAGGGAAAATCGGACAATGCACCAACTGGCAGAATAGAGGAACTAGTACGGATCGATTACTCGTAGATTCGTATATAGTCCATGGCTCAGCAGTCTGGAGTGCATCATCTGTGGTTTTGAAGCGCGCCCAAAGCGCGATCGCGCGACGGCGTAGGGGACTATCCCTGCGTGCAATTTTGGTGGTGCCCTTTGTGCTCCAGCTTTGCCTGGCTGTGGGGGTAACCAATTGGCTCTCCTGGCGAAATGGCCAACAGGCGATCGAAAATCTGGCCTTCTCTCTCCAGTCAGAAACAGGAGAGCGGGTTCAGCTGAAGTTAGCCAATCATCTAGAAACGCCAGTACTCATCAGTCGCCTCAATGGCGAAGCCTGGCGCAATGGACAGATCGACCTCGAAACGCTGAGCAATAGTGAAGACTATCTCCTGCGCCAGCTAATTCAATTCGAGGGCGTGAGCAATATTCTGGTCGCCAATGCTGCGGGAGAAATGAGAGCGGTCAGCCGGGAAGGAAGCGCTCGCTTACTTGGTTCAGCACCTGAGCAAGCTCCGCAGAAAAGTGCTGAATACCAGTTTGAGCTAGGAAACCAGTCTCAGCAGGCCCTAACCGAACAGCCCCTAGGCCAAAGTTTCAAACAAGACGATATTCGCCAAACTTCCTGGTATCGCAATGCAGTCATGGCCCAAGACTTAGTCTGGGGTGCCGACACCACCACTTTTGTCACCAGAGGAAACTCCGTCAGTCAGTCGCTTCAGGCTAGCCTGCCGCTGTATGACCAGGCGGGAAAACTGGCGGGCTTAGTCTCCAGCGGTATTTCCTCGGCCAATCTGGAGCAGTTCCTCAGTGCTTTGGTCCTGCGAGACCAAGGCCGAGTGTTTATTCTGGGGCCTGACAACCAACTCATTGCCAGCTCCCCAGCCCTCGACTCCATCCCTTCTGAAACGGCGGATCAGCCCTCTCTAAATTCTCCTCCCAGCTCAGAGATTCGCAACGTAGAAACCTCTGCTCCCCTTGCCATCCCTCCGCTCGAGCCGTTCATAGCGGGAGTAATCGCAGCCCTCCCCCAATCCAGTTCAGACTCCACCACATCCCAACAATTCAACTTTCAGCCCAATCCAACACAGTCCAGCCGAGGGGCATTTTCACAATGGTTGCGCCGCGATCGCTATTTTGTAACGGTCATTCCCCTAGCCAACCAACAGGGCAACAGTAGCGCCCTGTCTCGGCTAGCCCCGCCCGCAGGGCAGGGACTAAACTGGCGCATCGTCATCGCCACCCCAGAACAGGCCTTCACCCGCCAACTGAGCCGCAATACTCGTACCACCCTGGGACTCTCAACCGTAGCTCTGTTGGGCGCGATCGCTTTGGGCCTGGCAACCGCAAACTGGCTAGCTCGACCGATCATGCGCCTCAGTCGCGCCAGCCAAGCTATCGCCCGAGGCGACCTAGAACATCCCCTCCTAGCGGACAGTACGCTGACTCAACCAGCCCCAATTCAAGAAGTGGCCACCCTAGCCAACTCCTTTAGGCAAATGACTCAGCGGCTACGCCGCTCCTTTGACAACTTAGAAACCCAGGTCCATGGGCGCACCCGCCAACTCCAACAATCCTTTGAATTTGAGGCCACCCTCAAACGCCTCACCGATCGCGTTCGGGATAGCCTGGACGAAAACAAGATCCTCCACCGGGCAGTCCAAGAACTAGCCCTAGCCCTGGGCGTCAAAGGCTGTACCGCAGCCATTTATGACCTGGAGCGCCAAACCTCCACCGTCAGATATGAATACACCGTTTTTCCCAAGCGGCTCCAGGGCAGCATCCTGGATATGAATAACTTCGCTGGCTACAGTCAGCTACTGGCCGGACAACATTTCCAACATTGCGGCATCATTGCGGTCCCCAGCCGAGGTCATGTCACCATGCTGGCCTGCCCAATCCTGGATGACCAGGGGGTCCTGGGAGACCTCTGGTTGATTAAGCCGGCCCAAGAGGCATTTACCAATCAGGAAATCCGCCTGGTCCAACAAGTCGCCAACCAATGCGCCATCGCCATTCGCCAGGCCCGCCTCTACCAAACGGCCCAACGCCAAGTGACGGAACTGGAACGCCTCAATCAGCTCAAAGATGACTTCCTCAGCACCGTCTCCCACGAGCTACGCACCCCCATGGCCAACATGAAAATGGCCCTGCAGATGCTAGAGATCAGCCGTCAGCGCAAAGCCCAGGCCCAATCAGCAGATCCAGCAACGAGCCAGAACAATGCCCCAGACCCTAGCCAGCGCTACTTTGGCATTCTCAAAGAAGCGGTACAGCGAGAAAGCACGTTAATCGAGAACCTGCTGGACCTCTCCCGCATCGATATTCAGAGTGCGCTCCCCCAGCTCAGCACTATTGAGCCAAGACGCTGGTTACGGCAAATCGTTCAACCCTACTGCGAGAAAACCAGCGATCGCCTGCGCTGGCAGCTTTTCCTCCCTGACTACCTGCCTTTGCTCCAAACGGATGCAGAATATCTTCAGCGCATCCTAATGGAGCTACTGGACAATGCCTGCAAATACTCTCCAGATGGGGAATGTATCACCGTCTCTGTCCAGCTAGAGCAGGGCTGGCTTAGCTTCAGCGTCGGCAACTCCGGAATCGAAATTTCTCCCCAGGAACAGCAGCGCATCTTTGAGCGCTTCTATCGCATCCCCACCAGTGACCCCTGGAAACATGGCGGCACCGGCCTAGGACTTGCCCTCGTACGACAGCTCAGCGAACGCTTGGGGGGCCAAGTCCAAGTGGAAAGCAGTAATCATCACACCCTATTTACCGTCAGTTTCCCCCTGACTTTAGAGAACGAATAAAGCAGCCCAGAATCTCCGCATTGAGAGGGGAAATTCAGTCGCAATTAGAACATCCCAAACTCCGATTTCTCTAAAGTTCAGTACTTTGGCTTAACCATTGTGAACTGTCGCAAAGTTTAGGCAGTCCCTGGCAAACTTTGCGTTATATATAGATCAGGTAAAGCAATGAAACCCTCTCAGGGCTTACCGACTGGGGTAGCGTTTGCGAAGTTTGGCTGCCGTGCCGTGAAAAATAGCTGTACTCGTGACCCTCGCAAAAAGCTGGTGATTTAACTGTTTTCTTAGGCGTCCTCACCACTTCGTCTTAAGGCAAACTGCACTTGTTTTTTACGCGTTTTCCAACTGTGAAAACGAGCCCTCCCTTCATTCAGTCGTAGGAGGCAAAACCATGAAACTCCATCTCGCACCTTTTTTTCCGGCGAAGATGCACCTATCTCAGCTCAAGCTGTCAACATCCACCATGGGCGTTGCGGTCTTAGTGAGTCTGCTTTGGCTAGGACTCCTTGCCCAAGCTGCAGCCGCTCGGACAATCTCACAACCAGGCAGTCGTCCTGGCATGCCCCTCAGTGCTGCAATTCTAGAGTCTGAGGAACCCACTGTAGCCAGTGGTGCCTATCTATTTGGCGAGTCTGAGCAACCGGGCCAGGTGGGTCGCGAGTACATGGTCTTTGAGGTCAACGAAGGCAGTATGGTGGGAGGCTTTTACTCACCCTCAGCGGACTTTACCTGCTTCACTGGCAAGATCGAAAATGACGTCATGAGTCTCGCAGTGGAAGACCCTGATCTTCAAAGCAGTTCAATGATTTCGGTCCAGCTCTATCTGGATAATCGAGTAGCAGCCAGCTCTGAATTGATACTTCCCTTTGAAAGCGCCCTCGGTCTCCAAGGCACCTATCGAATTCCAGAGCTAGATCGCACTAGTAAAGTAGTTTTGGACACCTGCAGAGCAGAAATGGGGCTTTAGCTTCTTCAGCAACCTTCAGCGAAGCAAGCGGAACTGAAACCATAACTCCTACGACCTAACAGATCCTTGGCTCAATCTGGTCTTGGCCTTGGCCTGAGATAATTCAGTTCAGGTGAGGAGCCAGAACCTTTGATCTGAAATAGACGGCGATCGCACTCCCTGCTGCGATCGCCGTTTTGTTGTGGGATAGCCTCCTGCCTGCCACCATCCCAAGTCCATCTACGCCGAACAACGACCATGGCCACCTACCTCATCACCGGAACAAACCGAGGCATTGGCCTAGAATACTGCCGTCAACTGAAGCAGCTGGGTCATCACGTCATTGCCGTTTGCCGCCAACCTTCCCCAGAGCTAGAAGCACTCAATGTGGCAATCGAATCTGGCATAGATCTAACCGACAGAACGGCAGTCGATGCCCTAGCCACCAAACTCCAAGGACAGACCATCGACGTTTTGATCAATAACGCCGCCATCGTGGAGCGGTTTGGCCTCAGCAATTTGGACCTGGACAGCCTGAGACGGCAATTTGAGGTGAACGCGATCGCCCCACTCAATTTCACCAAAGCTCTTCTCCCTTGCCTCAGCCAAGGGTCTAAAGTCGCCTTCATGACTAGCCGCATGGGCTCCATTGAAGACAATAGCTCCGGTGGATCCTATGGCTATCGCATGTCCAAAGTGGCCCTTTCCATGGCTGGGAAATCCCTGTCCCATGACCTCAAACCCCAAGGCATCGCCGTTGCGATCCTTCACCCCGGACTCGTCCAAACCCGCATGACCAACTTCACCCCTAGCGGCATTACAACCGAGGAATCTGTCAAAGGCCTCCTCGCCCGCATTGAAGCACTCAATCTGGAAAATAGCGGCAGCTTCTGGCATGCCAATGGTGAGCTCTTGCCCTGGTAGCCTGGGCCGGGATTATTGCAGCGTCACACCTTGTTCAGCAAAATACCCCGCCAAACAATCCGCCATAATCACCTGGTGATCAAACGCCAAAGACATCTTCAACGCTTCCCCTAGGCCAAACCATTTCGCCTCCGCCACCTCATCCTGACCCACCTGGGGGTCCAACTCTGGCAATGCTGTGCCTGCTTCCAAGAAAAACATCAATGGAAACCGCAATGTCACATTTTGCCGACGCCTCGGCTCACTAAAGACAAAATAGGGCTGGTCCAACTGCCCCACAAACCGATGCGCCTTGTGCAACGCCGGTATATTCACCCCCAGCTCCTCCCAAATCTCCCGCTGAACCGCACCGCCTGCCGTCTCATCAAAATCCAAATAGCCCCCCGGCAAGCCCCACTTCCCCACCTCATCAGGCAACGCCGTCCCTCGCTTTCCCAAAGGCACATGGGCATTGGCCAAACTCGGCTCACCCACCACAAAAATCAGCACTGGCAGCACCGTCACACTACGACTCATCCACAACTCCTCTCCCTCGAAGTTGATGCAGCGATTTTCGCGGTTATTGAATTTCATTTTCGGGAGGTAATGGGTGATCGGTAATAGGCCATTATGGAATGCTGCTTATCTATTTGACGGTCTACTTGACCTGCGATCGCCATGAATCCAGACTTTGCTAACCTGGCCCACCAATACAAGACAGCGCTCCTTGATGATGTACTGCCCTTCTGGGAAAATCACTCCCTCGACTCCCAATACGGCGGCTACTTCACCTGTCTAGATCGTGCAGGTCAGGTCTACGACAGCGACAAATTTATCTGGCTGCAAAACCGCCAAGTCTGGACCTTCTCCACCCTGGCCCAGCAGCTCCAGGGGCAAGTTAGCGATGAACGGATCGATCAGTGGAAAGCGATCGCTCGCCATGGCGCAGACTTCCTCGCCCAAAAGGGTCGCGACAGCAACGGTAACTGGTACTTCTCCCTCAACCAAAGCGGACAACCCCTAACCCAGCCCTACAACATTTTCTCCGACTGCTTTGCCGCCATGGCCTTCAGTCAATATGCCAAAGCCACGGGTCACGAACCATCAAAAGACATCGCCCTACAGGCCTATGGCAATGTTCTACGCCGCCAGAGCAACCCCAAAGGTCAATACAACAAAGCCTATCCAGGAACGCGATCGCTCAAGTCCTTCGCTGTGCCCATGATTTTAGCCAACCTCACCCTAGAAATGGATTGGCTCCTCCCGCCAGAACAACTCGACAAAGTTCTAGAGCAAACTGTCACGGAAGTCATGACTGATTTTTGGGATAGCGATCGCGGTCTTATGCGCGAAGCCGTTGCCCCCGATGGTGCAATCGTAGACTCCTATGAAGGCAGACTGATCAACCCTGGCCACGGCATTGAAGCGATGTGGTTCATGATGGATATCGCCCAGCGGCGAGGGGATACATCACTCACCCACAAAGCCGTGGACATCGTACTGAACATCCTCGACTTTGCCTGGGACTCAACCCATGGTGGCCTCTTCTATTTCATGGATGCCGATGGCCATCCTCCTCAACAATTGGAATGGGACCAAAAGCTTTGGTGGGTTCACCTTGAAACCTTAGTTGCCCTTGCCATGGGTCATCACCTTACCGGACGACAGGACTGCTGGGAGTGGTACGAAAAGGTACATGAATATAGCTGGTCTCACTTCGCCGATGCCATAGTGACGGGAGGCGGAGGCGAATGGTTTGGCTACCTCAATCGGCAGGGAGAGGTCTTGCTAAATCTCAAAGGGGGTAAATGGAAAGGCTGCTTCCATGTGCCCCGGGCAATGCTCCTATGCTGGCAACAATTTGCAGTCTTGGCAGCCAAAGAATCCGGAGCATCTACGAGCCGCCGCTCAAACAGCTAGAGACTATTACAAGCAATACATTCCAAGGGATTCCCCTTGGCTTCCTCGCCGACATAAACCTCCAAGCAAGCGTTGGGAGGCGCAAGGAAGCGCAGCTTTTGGTGAGGATAAACCATCCCCTCGAAGTACCACTGAGACGCATTGGCGATGCGGACCAGACGGGTCTTACTACTGGGGTTGTAGTAACTGCAGGAAATTGACTCGGAAGCAGAGGCTGTGGAAAAAGATGACATGGTAGGCAAAGGGGAACTGCACTGTATGCCCTGATGTAAATTCAGTCTCAGGAGCCGATGGTGTTCAGCAGCGCGCAAGACTCAAGTATTAAATATCACTAAATACATTAATACTTTACGTAGCTTTTGAGAAGTAATTTGACAAAGCTTCGAGATCGCCAAGGCCATATCTATGAGGGGTGTTACACCTTTCAGGAACTGCCCCTAAGCGACCTGTAGTAGTGCATGGAAGTTTTACCGCGATACTACGTACATGGCAAGCCTAACTAGACTCCGTCTATACGCATTCGTTGCTCTTTTCCTCGTAATTCCCCTAGGTCTAGGCAGCAAGGTTTATAACGGCCCCGCAACGGCCTGGGTAGAAGGATACTCCGGTGACATCCTCTACGAACTGGCCTGGATGTTCTTGATTGCCGGACTGTGGCCCAAGCTCTTCCAATCACGCCAGGGCATTATGCGCCTGGCTCTAGGAATCTTTGCCATGACCTCCTGCTTCGAATTCCTACAGCTTTGGCAACCTGCCTGGCTCCAAGCCTGGCGTGCAACCCTAGCAGGCAAGCTAATTTTGGGAACTACGTTCGTTGCTTGGGACTTTCTCTACTACGCCTTGGGATGCCTACTAGGCTGGTGGATTCTATCTATGTGGCAGCACCGTGCAGGATTCCCCCGGCCATGACAACACCAATGCTCAGCCTCCTGCCCCCTGCTAGATATTGCAGAGATGATCTTCCATTTCTCTGAAATACTTCACTGTCTTGACCTTCAGCTCCAACGTCGCATCCTCATCGCACACCATCAGCGATCGCGGATGTAGCTGCAATGCTGAAACCGGCCACATGTGATTGATACTGCCCTCAATCGCTTGAGCCACTGCGACCGCCTTGCGATAGCCCTGGGCCAGAATCATCACCTCCCGCGCATCCAAAATTGTTCCCACCCCCACCGTCAAAGCACAGCGAGGAACCTGCTCAAGGTCATCGCCAAAGAATCGGGCATTGGCTCGACGGGTGCTGTAATCCAGGGTTTTGATTCGGGTCCGCGATCGCAAGGAAGAACTGGGCTCATTAAAGGCAATGTGACCGTCTTCCCCCACTCCACCTACAAATAATTCAATCCCACCGAATTGCTCGATTAGGGCCTCATAGCGATGGCATTCCGCCTCCAGGTCTGCACCATTGCCATTGAGCAAATGTACCTGAGCCTCAGGGATATCAATCTGGCTGAAAAAGTTGTCCCACATATAGGTGCGATAACTCTCAGGATGGTCCGCCGGAAGCCCAACATACTCGTCCATGTTGAACGTCACCACATGTTTAAAGCTCAACGCCCCGTCCCGCACCCGCTCAACCAGTCGGCCATACATCTTTAGAGGCGTCCCCCCCGTTGGTAAGCCCAAGACAAACGGACGCGTCGCCGTAGGCTGGAATTTCTTAATCCGCTGCTCTACATAACGAGCGGCCCAGAATCCCACCCCATCCTGACAGGTCACCAGACGCATAGGCTATCGCACCAAACCCAACAGAACTCACTGTAAGTGGGCAATAGAACCACAGCTCCATGGCGTGATGACTTGTCATGTATGGCTGCGACTCCTATGACCCATTGCCAAGCTCCTGAGAAATCAAAAGCGGTGCTGTCCTCAAACAGCACCGCTCCCAAAGGCTCCAAAGGTTACAGAAAGACCCAAAAGCCATTCAGCTCGACCGATCTCTATCCGTCAACCTGAATCGGTGCTTCCTCAATCACTTTGGCCGCACCAACCTGTTCACAGACAAACGCAACAGCCTTTGCCGTCGCACTCCCTGTCTTAGGCTGCTCCACCGCAGCACCCACACCAAAGTTCTGGGCATAAACCTCCGACCGGCCATCGGTGTAGGCCTTCATCACCCGAGTTTGAACAGTCCCAGCGTCACAACTGGTTAACCGATACAGCAAAGCACTGCGCACCGGCTGATCCATTGGAGCTGGAAGAAAGGCATTGTTCTCCCCCACAAAGGCT
>CALLPZ010000459.1 GCA_938015405.1 uncultured Pseudanabaenaceae cyanobacterium | reverse complement strand
ATTCGTACCGATCACGATCGCCTACAAGGTCGTCGTTTTGGCGTGAATGTTGCCTGGAGTTGGGTCCAAGGCGGCGTGAAGGTTCTACATCTCGGGGGAGCGGCAGCGCCAATTACGGTAGAGCAGAAAATCCTCATGGGTCGGCCGGATGTGCTGATGGTGCCCGTGTCTGGAGGTCCTAAGGCCTATACACCAGCTGAAGCGAAGGCAGCGATCGCAACGCTCAACCCGAAGATTGTGGTGCCGACGCAGTACCGCACGGCTGCTTCCGATGAGACGGCTTGCCCAGTGGAAGACTTGGATGCATTCTTGGCAGTGGTTGAAGGGATGCCGGTTAAGCAGGGTGGTAATCAGCTGCGCCTGAACCGGGGCAATCTTTCGCAGTCTAGTCCGGTTATCCAAATCATGAATTACGCCTAGATCTGCTGAATTACGCCTAGGTCTGAAGGTGTGATGATGCGGGGGCTTCCATAATGAACAAGGGCTCGGCCATGCATGGCCGAGCCCTTGTTCGTTCATAACCTGTTGGCCTGGGCATGAGGAGCCTGGCTTGTCAGACTAATTGCGATCGCCCCAGGCATCCATGGCTTCCTTACGGCGGGTGTTCAAAATCATCTCCAGTGAAATGATGCCATCCTCGTAAAAATTAATCGGCAACTCCTCCACTTCTGGGCGTGGCTCTTGAGCGACTTGCTCCAAGAAATTTGTAATTTCGAGCATGCGTTCTGTGGCATCGCTACCTAGGGTTGCCAGCTCTTCCACTTTGGCTAACACTTCATCGGCCCGCGAAGCTTTGACATGGTCCCCTTCGAGTAAGGTCTCCACATGCTTATAGCGCAGGGGCTGTTCTACTTCGCTGGCTGTAAAAAAGTGATTAACGAGCCGCATCTTCGTCGCTGTGATGATGTTCCGAGAGATATGGCGATCGAAGAAAGGAATGGCTTGAAGGAGGCGATCAAAGGAAAACAAGGTCAATGCGACTGTCGCTTGCCCCTCAGCTGAGTCAGGCTCCGAAATTTCAAATTGTCCCAGTGTGACCGGGCGTGCTTCGCTGGGGAGTTGGCGGTGAATGCATTCAAAGCGTAGCCGTTGGGCTTCGGCTTCAAATTGCCATAGCCACTGACCTTTGCGGTTGCCGGGGACGATGCAGTCCAGCTTCTGGAAACAATCGGTTAACGTTGTCACCGATTCGTGGAGTTGGTAGTAGGCCCGGGTGGGTTGGTAGGGGTCGCCAGTGACTAGGGTGAGCCAGGGAGGAGCCATGGGAATAGGGGCTGACAGCAATCCTTATCTTAGTGGCCAACGCTGGATTGGTGAGATAGCGCAGACTTCGGCGCGGCGTGGCAATGGCTGCTCATGCATGAGCTTAATTTTTGGCCACTTAACTTGTCTGTGATGCCTGGTGTTTTGATGCTTTTCAGCCCTGGGGGGGAAGCAATCGCTGACCTAATCCATCATCAGATCTCGACGGGTTCTAATGAATTTTGTGACACTTCTCGCTTCTTGTTACTGACTTTAATCAATGTCGTGATTCGTAGAGAAAATTAGGATTTGCGTAAGCGTCTTTTTTGCGACAGCGACAGCCTAGAGCCCATGGGCGATCCCCGCGAAGCCCGATCTACAAGACTTCAGGCGATTTTGTCAGGGGAGTGCAATCCGCAGAAAGCTTAATGTCTTCTTCCCAATGTTCACATACCAGCGAGCTAGGCTAAGCGTAAATCTTACAAACTTAAGTTGCTGTACTGAAGCACCGTATTCAGTGGCATCTACCGGCCGTTACCCTCCTACAGAATCTGAATATGAGCACCCAAAGCTTTGGTGTCATTGGTCTCGCTGTGATGGGCGAAAACCTAGCCCTCAACGTAGAACGAAACGGTTTCCCGATCGCCGTCTACAATCGCTCTCCCGAAAAGACCAAGAAGTTTATGGCTGAGCGTGCCCAGGGCAAAAATGCCAAGGCCGCTTACTCCCTCGAAGAATTTGTCGGCATGCTAGAGCGTCCTCGCCGCATCCTGGTGATGGTTAAGGCGGGAGGGGCAGTAGATGCAGTGATCAACCAGCTCAAGCCTCTGCTCGACAAAGATGACATGATCATTGATGGTGGCAACTCCCTGTACACCGATACTGAGCGGCGCGTTAAAGAGCTAGAGCCCACTGGCTTGCGCTTTATTGGTATGGGCGTGAGTGGTGGCGAAGAAGGCGCCCTCAATGGCCCTAGCTTGATGCCCGGTGGTACTAAAGCGGCCTATGACTCCATCGAACCCATCGTCAAAAAAATTGCGGCTCAGGTCGATGATGGCCCCTGCGTGACCTACGTTGGTCCCGGTGGCGCAGGCCATTACGTCAAGATGGTTCACAACGGCATTGAATATGGCGACATGCAGCTCATTGCTGAGGCCTATGACCTGCTGAAAAATATTGGTGGCCTGAGCCATACTCAGCTCCATGAGGTCTTCACTGCCTGGAACAAGACTGAAGAGCTGGACTCCTTCCTGGTTGAGATCACCGCTGATATCTTCACCAAGCTGGATGACGACACCGGCAAGCCCCTCGTGGAATTGATCCTCGATTCTGCTGGTCAAAAGGGAACGGGTCGTTGGACTGCTGTGAATGCCCTAGATATGGGCGTGGCTATTCCCACCATTGGTGCGGCTGTGACGGCTCGCGTGCTGTCTTCCATCAAGGAGGAACGTGTGGCAGCTTCTACAGAACTGAGTGGCCCCACTCCTGAGCTATTCGGCGATACCCAAGCCCTGATCGATATGGTGCGTGACGCCATGTATTGCTCCAAAATCTGCTCCTATGCCCAGGGCATGGCGCTGATTAAGAAGGCCTCTGACGACTACAACTACGGTGTGGACCTAGGTGAGACAGCCCGCATCTGGAAAGGCGGTTGCATCATTCGTGCAGCTTTCTTGAATAAAATCAAGAAGGCCTACGATGACAATCCCAAGTTGGCGAACCTGCTGTTGGCGCCTGAATTTAAGCAGACGATCCTAGACCGTCAAGGCGCTTGGCGTGAGGTTGTTGCTTTGGCTGCGAAGAACGGTATTCCGGTGCCTGCCTTTAGTGCATCACTGGATTACTTCGATAGCTACCGCCGCGATCGCCTGCCCCAAAACCTCACCCAGGCCCAGCGGGACTACTTTGGCGCTCATACCTTCTTACGTACCGATAAAGAAGGCGTCTTCCACGCGGATTGGTTCTAGGCTGAACGAGTTTGCAATGGGGCATAGCAGTTCAGCGAACTCGATTCCCCATTGCATGCCAATTGAAACGCTATAAAAAAGAAAGCCCCAGACGCAATTTAATGCATCTGGGGCTTTCTCGATGGAGCTGAGCGGAATCGAACCGCTGTCCGAACTAGCTATTAGCACTTAGCTCATTCACAGG
>CALLPZ010000458.1 GCA_938015405.1 uncultured Pseudanabaenaceae cyanobacterium | reverse complement strand
GCTGCGCGGCCGGTCCAATAACTGCCACGATGTCCTTCGGATGTCCTGAGTGGGGGCCTTCGCGCTGGAAAAGAGAATCCAGAAGCGATCACCCGGTATTTATATGAGTCTCTCCCCCCGCATCTTCGCCGCTCCTGTTGTTGCCCTGACCTTGGCGATCGCCGCCCAGGGTTTTGCAACTTCTGCTGAAGCTCGCCCGCTGCGCAGCCGCTCTGGACAAACTGCCACTCGCTTAGCAGCTAGAGCCGCTGTTTCGGGTCGCATGACCATGGAGCAGCATTTCAACCGAGGCTTTGAGCGAGCCAATAGCGGTGACTATGCGGGGGCGATCGCGGACTTTTCTGCCGTAAGTGAAATTATTCCTGGTTTCTCCGAAGCCTACTTCAACCGTGGCTTGGCCAAGGATTTGAGTGGAGATAAAGTGGGTGCGATCGCCGACTACTCCAAAACGATTGCCCTCAATCCTCGCTATAGTCAGGCCTACACCAATCGTGGTGCTGTTTATCTAGATGGTTCCCAGCTAGCTGACGCTTTGGCGGATTTCAATCAAGCCATCAAGTTGGATCGCAATAATGCGTTGGCCCATAACAATCGCGGCAATGCCTTAATGGCGATGAATCGCTTTGACGAAGCTGTGGATGCCTATGAGATGGCAATTGCCCTCAGTCCTTGGGACGCTACGGCGCGGTTCAATCGGGGCAGTGTTTTAGTGGCCATGGGA
This sequence comes from uncultured Pseudanabaenaceae cyanobacterium, assembly GCA_938015405.1. Taxonomy (GTDB): domain Bacteria; phylum Cyanobacteriota; class Cyanobacteriia; order PCC-9006; family JAAUQQ01; genus JAAUQQ01. The sequence goes on along the minus strand of CALLPZ010000458.1, from coordinate 5,417 downwards.
GAGCGAGGAAGAGCGATCGCGGACTTCAATGAAGCTCTACGCCTCAACCCTGACTATGGCAAGGCCTACACCAATCGGGGTTTGGCTAAGCACCTCAACGGTGATTTGGCCGGTGCCATGGCAGATTGGAATGCGGCGTTGAGCCACAACCGCGATGATGCTTATGCCTACCGCAACCGTGCTCAGCTCCATGCTGAGATGGGGAATCAGCGAGCCTCCCAGAAGGATTATCGCCGTGCAGCGAAGCTCTTCGCCCGAAATGGTAACGTCCCCAGCCAAGAGCGCATTCTACAGGCTTTGAAATTGGCACAGTAGTAGGCGATCGCCTCTAGATCGAATAGATCAAAAAACGGGCTTAGAGACCAATCATGTCTCTAAGCCCGTTTTAGTTATGGAGTTTGGGGTCGGTTTACCTGCACGAGGCCTAGGGTTTAGCGACGGCCGCCAACCACCACGCTTTGTTCGTAGGTTGCATAATCCGCCGCATCCTTCAGCTCCGGTGTGGGGAATTCGCCCAGCACACGCCACAGCACGGTGTAGCTGCCATTGTGCCGCTCCGTTACAGGTTGGAAGACCACCAGTAAATCCTTGCCAGGCATGGCCAAATGTTCATCCAGATTGCGACGCTCGCTGGGAGTCACTGGCTTGCCATGGGTCAATGCTTCGGGGGCATCGAACTGCACGGTACGAAGCAGATAGGTGTGGCCGACCTGCATGGGCGCCTGGGGCGACAGCAGGGTGGGCAGATTGCTGGGACCCGCCTTGGCACTGAGGAAACGGCGGCGATCTAGCATCAACTGCTCTAGCTGGTTGGGTACCCGATAATTGAGGAAAAAGTCCCGCATGTCAGGGCGCAGGTTGACTTCGTCTGGTTCTAGGCCGGCGCTGATTTCATTGAGCTCCACGCCATTGAGTTTGCCCATGTCCATCATGAAGCCGTAGTCCAGGCCTTCATGCTTGAGCTTGATTTGGCCGTCATCCAACTGCATCGCTAGGCGGGGGGCAAAGCTGGTTTGACCCAAGGGCACGAAGGGAAAACGTTGGGTGTCCACCGGGGCCAGGCGATCGCGCAAAGCTGCCGTCAAATCAGGCAGGGGCGGATCGCTAGGTTCAACCAAAATAGCGTAGGGATAACGCTCGCCTACTGTGGGCTCGAGACGATTGCGCAATTGATTGGGGTCTGGTTCATACTGCTGGCGGGTGAGCACTCGCGTAATGCCAGTATGGGGCTCCTGCAAAAAGGATTGGTACTGAATGCGCTCGCCGGGATAGACGTCATAGGCATTGGCATCAGCGCGGGCCATTAGATTGGCAGGATTGGTGAAGCCAATGGCGCGAGTGCGTGGAGTACGGCCGTTGCGCTGGGCTAGGGCTGCTCCCTGCTGGGCGCTACCTTGGCGAGCCAGCGCTTGCTTGGCGCTGCTCAAACGTTGCTGGATCCCATCCAGAGCTGTAATGACTTCTGGAGGTGCCGTAATGGCAGGGGGAATAGGGGGCTCGTAGTCGCCAATGGCGGACTTCATGGGACGACCCAATAGGGGATCGTTGGTGCGAGGTAGGTCTGGGACGGTGCTAACGCGGGCGGGTGCAGGGTCTTGGAGACTGCCCTTCTTGAACGTGGGAATGCCGCCGGTGGTGATAGTACTCTCGCCACTCACCAGGGGAAGGGGCTCCACAGGGGCAATGCCAGAGAGCATATTCAAGCGAGCAAAGAGCTTGGCCTGCAAACCACTGAAAGCTTTGTTGTTGGCCAAGAGATCACAAGTGACTGAATCCTGAGCTGCGACGGCACTGTCGGCGATGGCGCTGGTTTGGCCACAGCGAGGTTGCACCTGGGGATAATGGAGGGCCATAAAGCGGTCGATTTTGCCGCTGTGAATAACGATTTGCCCATCCACAGCCCTCACTGCATTGGGATCCGGACCGCTCATGGCCGTTTCGAGGCGGTTGGCCATATTGATCTGGTCTTGGATCAGAGCTCGAGCATCTGCGACAAATGACTCACCCGTTGGATTGGTGCGGGGAAAAGGGGATTCGCTGGCAGGGACTTGGGCCTGAAGAGGTTGGCCGGGAGCCGTTTCTGCAAGAGCGATGTTAGAAGCTAGAGGCGCCAGGAATGCGCAGCTAGCGAGAAGCCAGGTGAGTTGTCGCATGAGTCTTGGTAGTCCTGAGTTTGACGAGTTATCTCGAAGGCGATTGCGATCGCGTTCTGCCTTGACAGGGCAGAAGCACTTTAGGTAGATGCACAGCGTGGCCTGAGTCCGGTGTTGACGGGACAGGCACCCTAAAAACCGCAGCAGATGCTTGAGTGAAGAGAAAAAAAGGGCTGGCGCAAACCAGCCACTCAATATCCTCTAGTCGTCCACGAGTCCTGCAAGGCAATTACGTACATGAAATACGCAATCAAGCCTGGACAATTTCCCGTGGCCTTCAATAACTAAGTAGTTACCGAAGGTTGATGTCTCCGATTATGCCTGAATTTTGCTCTGATTGAAAACCCAGATCGGGAATCCACTGATAGTCTTCACAAGAATTTTGGCTAGATGCGCATTGCATTCGCTGAGGCTTTAAGTCAAGTTCATATTTGTCTGGGTGTGATCCCTGAAAGGGATCCGCTGGACAGCGAAAATTGGAATAGGTTTCTATGTATATAAGAAAAGAGCCTGGTATCAATGACGATCCAGGCTCTTTTTTGTTCTCGCTAGTATTTAATTGATTCCTATGCTTTGCCCGTGCTGAGTCCCATTGGGCAGGTTTGTTCTAAAGATTCCAGGCCGGAGAGCAAGCCTGGGTGTTCCCGTGGGTGGAACCATTAACTTGCGTCAGATTGATCGCCCCACAGTGTGAGTCCCATGACCGAATGCTTGGCGGGGGGATTCGTGAGTAGAGAAATCACCATGCCGAAAATGATGGTCAGCGGGGCGGAAAAGGCGGACTTCCAGATACCTGGGAAAGGCAGCCAGCCATATTGGCCACCGATGGCCAAGACTAATGCTGCGGCAATGCCGCCGAAGAATGCGCCGTTGCCATTGGCCCGAGGCAGCAGAACGCCCATTAGGAAGATGCCCAATAGAGGGCCGAGGGAAATGGTCGAATAGGTGACCAGGAAGGGCAATAGGTCTTGGCCGGTGGAGGCGACGTAGAATGCCGACAAGATGCCTAGCACACCCCAAACGACGATTAACGCTTGGCTAAACCGGAGATAATGGGCTTCGCTTTTCTCTGGCTTGGCATAGCGACGGTAAAAGTCCACGGTGATGCAGGTGGACAATGCATGGAGAGCGGAGTCAATGGAGGACATGGCTGCCGCAAAAACGGCGGCCACAAGCAAGCCTGCGGCTCCCACTGGCACATTTTCATTGACGATGAAATAGGGCAAGATCTTGTCTCCAGTTACCCCCTCAGGCAAGGTTCCGCTGTTGATGCTGTAAAAGGCAAAGAGCAAGATACCGAGGAGCAGAGTGACCGAGACGCCGACGAAGCCAGTGAACCAGCCTAGTAATGCTGCTTTGCGGCCAGAGGCCACGTCAGGACAGGAGACATAGCGCTGTACAGACTGCTGGTTGGTGCCAGCAACGGCAAAGGCCAGGATGCCGTAGGCAATCAGAGCCGTGGGTAGTGTTCGAATGTTCTCGGGATCCCAAGTGGCATCGACCGCCTGGAACTTGCCGGCTGCGCTAGCGGCCTCCCACAATGCCCCAAAACCGCCTTCTACGCCCTGGGAGGCGGCCCAAATGCCGGCTAGGATGCCGATGAAAATCATGAAAAATTGCAGCACATCAGTCCAAACCACAGCGGTAATGCCGCCAAAAACGGTGTAAACCACTGAGACCACGCCCACCAGGATGATGGCCATGGAGACGGAGAGGCCTGTGACTTCTGCAACCACCAGAGAGGCTGCATAGAGCAGCGCTCCCAGTCGAGCGATGACAAACATCAAGAAGCAAATGGAGCCTAGCGATCGCGTCTTGGCGTCAAAGCGTCGCTCCAGGTATTCGTAGGCTGTGGTGATGTTCAGTCGAATAAAGAAGGGCAGAAAAATCGCAATGACCAAGCCATAGCCCAACAAGTCACCCAGTTGCATTTGCAGCCAAAGAAAGCCATGGGAGTAACCTTGGCCGGGCCCGCCTAGCAAGGAGGCTGCGGAAAAGGAGGTCGCCATGATCGAGATGCCGATCGCCCACCAGGGAATTTGCCTGCCTCCGCGAAAGTATTCATCGGTATTGCCCTGTTTGCGGCTGGCGTAAACGCCAATGCCGACTAAAATCGCCGCGTAAACGGCGACGATGCCCCAATCGATCGCGCCCATGTGCTCTCCTGAAGTCGCTGAAATCTGTGGCTCATATCTTCCCATAGGGGGATGAGAGGCTCCCCGCAGGTGTTAACTTTTGTGGTTTCACTGGGCTTGGCCTGTCTTGTCGCCACAATGCTTGGCAGGCTTTGGGGGGGACTGCTTTCTGAGGTTAGATAAATCGCTATGACAACTTCTTCGCGCAAACTACTCCACATGGATACCAGCGCTCGACTCACGGGGTCCCATTCACGCCAGCTCGGCCAATCGTTTGTTCAGGCTTGGCAATCAGCCCAGGGAGAAGAAGCTCGGCAGGTGCTGTATCGAGATATTGGGCAGCAGCCAGTGCCTGCTATTGATGAAGTTTGGGCAGCAGCCTATGAGGCAGAGCCGGAAGCGCGGACGGCGGAAATGCAGGATGCGTTAGTTCTTTCTGATGAGCTTTTAGATGAACTCTTTGCGGCAGACTGCTATGTTTTTGCGATGCCGATGTACAACCTGACGATTCCGGCGACGCTGAAGGCTTATATCGATCAGGTGGTGCGACGCGATCGCACGCTGGAATTCATCAATGGCAGACCCCAAGGTCGACTGAAGGGTAAGAAAGCTTTAGTGATTACGACTCGCAAATTCAATTATCGAGTGGGGACTGAGGCTGCCGCTCGGAATTTCTTGGAGCCCTATCTCAAAGCTATTTTTAAGATCATGGGGATTGAAGATGTCACCTTCATCGTGGCAGACCAGTTAGCGGCAGGTGAAGCAGCGAGGACTCTCTCGCTGCTGGATGCTAAAGCTGAGCTGTTAGCTTTAGCAGCTCATTGGTAAGTTGTCGGGAGAAAAGTATTAGAACTAATGCTGTCGGCTCTGTTTAGCAACTCTCAACTCTCCGCTCCAGTACTTTTCTGAATACGGTGGATATTGGGACAGAAATATCTGGATTGCTCAAAGCCTCAATTCCCTTGCTTCTGACGAGGTCTCAGTGAGAGCGAAGGAACAAGGTTATTGAGTTACCTCATCGTTGTTAATCAAATCGTTGATCAACCAATTGTTCCTGATATGGCTCAACGTTCTCTACTCGGATGTATCGAATCGGCTAGATTCTCAACTCTAATAGTCAGAGAAAAGT
>CALLPZ010000457.1 GCA_938015405.1 uncultured Pseudanabaenaceae cyanobacterium | reverse complement strand
ACGCCAGCGGGCACGCGCACGGTGGTCAGCGTGGGCAGGCGGAATTCCTTGGGTACATGCATTTCCAGACCCATGGCTTCCAGGCCATCCCACATCAGTTCAGCGGTGCTCTGGTGACGAGCCCAACGCGCTTCTAGACCTTCCTGGGCAATCAGGCGCAGGGCCTCCCGGATGGCGTAGTTCATGTTGATGGGCGCAGTGTGGTGGTAGGTGCGTTCGGCTCCCCAATACTTGCCCACCAGGGACATATCGAGGTACCAGTTAGGCACTTTGCCTTCGCGCTTGCTCAGCTTCTCCAGGGCGCGATCGCTCATGGTGAAAGGCGAGGCACCAGGAGGGCAGCTCAGGCCCTTCTGGCTACAGCTATAGGCCAGGTCAATGCCCCACTCATCAATGAACAGGGGCACGCCACCCAGGCTGGTCACGGTATCGGCAATCAGCAGGCAGTCGTACTGCTTGCAGAGGTCGCCGATGCCTTCGAAGGGCTGGCGAGCACCGGTAGAGGTCTCAGCATGAACCAAGGCGAGAACCTTGGGGCGATGCTCTTCCATGGCGGCCTTGAGCTCGTCGAGGCTAAAGACCTCACCCCAAGGCTTCTTAATTGTGCGCACATCAGCCTGATAGCGGCTGGCCATATCTTCCAGGCGATTGCCGAAGTAGCCCATGTTGCCGATCAGCATGACTTCGCCGGGCTCAATCACATTGGCGATGGTGGCTTCCATAGCCGCACTGCCGGTTGCACTGACAGGAATGGTGATGCGGTTCTCGGTTTGCCAGGCGTAGCGCAGTAGATCCTGGACTTCGCTCATCATGTTGAGGAAGGCAGGGTCGAGGTGACCGACTTGGCGTAGACCGAGGGCCTGGAGTACCGCAGGGTGGGCGTTGGAGGGGCCAGGGCCGAGGAGGAGGCGCGGGGGCATTTCCAGGGGGCCAACTGATTTGCGGTGGGCTTCGTTGATCTGGGGCATAGGGTTGGAATTTCTCGTCGGTTGGCGTAGCAGGGGCTACCGGATGCGGATCAAGTTTGCCAAATTTCGCGCGATCGCGGGAGGGGCGGGAGGGGAATTGGGTCTAGTAAGGCAGGGCTTCGGTGGTAGAGAGCGATCGCAGCTGCTCTAGAAAGTCCATCATTTCTGAGTCGGTGAGGTCTTTGCGAGTGGCTTTACTGTAAGTGGCTTGGAGGAAGTCACTGCCTTGGCGATTTTTCCAGCCGAGTTGCTTACAAAGCCGAGCTGTTTCGTCCATCATCTCGCTTCGGGTTAGGCTTTCGGCGGTTGGTTGAGCCTCGGCTAATTCTGGCTCAGACAGCTCTGGATTATCTTCAGGCCCATCATCGGCAATCTCGATTTCCGGCTCAGGCTCCCGAACAATCTCGTCGTCTGGGGCGTTGTCGGAAGCTTTGGGTTGGGTCTCAGCTGGTACGTCTGTTTCTTCCAGGATGGTCGCAACAGCAGGTGGCGGAGCCTGTATCTCTGCGCCAGATTTCAGCCCGGCGCTGGCCATGAGTTCTGTGACGGATTGGGGGGCTAGGTCTGCTTCGTCCACGCTGAGGCCAGTCTCGGCAATGGGACTCTCGTCATCGTTGCTCTCATCCTCTTCAAAGTGGGATGGCAAGGCTTGGAGATAGCTGAGGTAGTCCATCAGCTCGCCATGATCGATGATGTCATCGCGGGAGGATTTATTGAAGGTGCGTTGGAGGTAATCTTGCTCCTGCTTGTTATCCCAATTGAGGCGTTTGAGCTCCACTGCGATTTGGGCTAGATCTTCAGACCAGTCCGCGACAAATTCTTGGACTGGTGGTTCTTCAACGGAGTCATTGGGCTCAGGCGAGGCAGCTGCTTCGGCTTCTGAGACCGGAGCTGTTGATGGAGTGGCTGGTGCAGTCTCGGCTGATGCAACGGCTTGCCCTTTGGATTTCTTGACTTTGGGTTTGGGTTTTGGCTTGGCCTTCGTCTTTGGACTCGTTTTTGGTCTATCCGCTTCTTCTAGCTCCGCCATAGGTCCGAGATTAATCATCGTCTCCCCGAGGCCATCGTCGCCGCTATAGTCGTAACTCCCCATGGAAGGAGCTACCGTCACAGGGGTAGGGCCAGATGGAGCCGCTGAAGGCACCGCTGGCATTGCAATGGATGGGGGAGCAAGACCTGCTGAGGCTGTACTCACGCCCACCACGGCTTCGGCTAAGGCTAGATTGCGCAGGCGTGCCAAATCTTCCGCTTCCTCAATGCTGGGAGCTGCGGCCAGGCTGCTCACAATGGGGTGACCGTCTAGGCTGATGGTTGCCCGCACCACATATTCCTTGGCCCCTGCGGCATTGACGGCGGGACCGTTTTCCAGAACTGCGGTGAGGCTGCTGTGGGCATGTTGCCGACGAAAGCGAGCAAACCGTTCGTGGACTTGTTGGGTGAGGGGTGAGGTCATGGGCGTTACCGTCGAGTCGTGGGGCACAGTGGCTGTAGAGACGTTTGAGGACGGTGATAGAGACATAGGAACAGTGACGATTGGACGGACCTTGGGGGGAAAGCTCTAAGGGGCGTTCTGGAAAACCTTAGAAAATTTTGGATATTGGGAAGCCACCTTCGTTTCCATTCCATTCTAAGAAGGGAACGAAGGTGGCTTGATATGTAACAGAACGTTAAGCTAGTGATTACGCCTGTATCAGACTGCAATCTATTGATTCGTCAATGTGACGATTGGCGGCGATTGTTTTGTCCCTGACCATTTAGCCTGATTGACTGGGTTGAATGATCGGAGTTAGCTTGCTAGACCGCATTCGCATCTTGGGAGCCCATGCTGGACCAGATTCTTGCTCCGTTTGAATTTTTTAGCAGCGACACGCTAATCCTCTTGCCGTTGTTGATCGGCTTGGAAGCGGTCCTGTCCGCTGATAATGCCATTGCCCTGGCAGCGATCGCTCAAAATCTTCCGGATGGCCAGCTCCAGCGGCGTGCCTTGGACATTGGCCTGATTGTGGCTTTTACCCTGCGAGTGCTGCTGATTCTCACAGCCACCTGGGTGACAAAATATTGGCAGTTTGAGCTGGCCGGTGCGCTCTATCTGATGTGGTTAGTGGTCCAGCACTTCTTCCTGACTGACGATAGCGAAGAAGCTGTGGCTGGCCGCCAGCTGAATAGTCTTTGGGCTGCAATCCCCTTGATTGCCCTCACGGACTTGGCGTTCTCCTTAGATAGCGTGACTACAGCGATCGCTCTTTCCAAAGAGACTTGGCTGGTGATCACAGGGGGGGCAATTGGCGTCATTACCCTGCGCTTCATGGCAGGTCTTTTTATTCGTTGGTTGGAAGAGTATGTCCATCTAGAAGATGCTGGCTATGTCGCGGTCGCCATGGTTTCAGGTCGCCTAATGCTGCGAGTTGCGAATGATAACTGGGTCCCCCCAGAATGGGCCATGGTGCTCCTCATCGCCTTGGTTTTTGTTTGGGGCTTTTCCAAGCGAGTTCCGGACGAGGAGATCAACCTTGAAGCAGGAGCGACCCAGACTTCTACTGATTCTGCTGATGTGGCTGTACCCGCTGGCGTGGCAGCCACTGTTCTGGCTGATTCAACGGCTCAAGCCGTTAGGGCTGATTCCATGGATACGGCTGACAATCGATTGAGAGAGGAATCGCCCAGCTAGGCAATTCTTTGGGATGTTGCAGTTGGACTTGGCAACGCTCCGTGAAATTGCGCTGTTAATCTTCTGGGCGTCTCTAGGCGGTCAGCGTCATTGGGTTATGTCGCTTCCACATATGCATGGAAGTTTGGGCTCTGTGCCAGGAGTCTGACAGTTCAGCTCCTGGTGTATGGATTGCACAGCCCAGGGCTACATTGAAATGACTTTCGCCAATGAGAACCTGCAGGCGCTCAATCAATCCACCTAAGCGCTCTGCTTCTGTCTCTAAAGCGATAATTGCAATTTCGTTACCGCTCACCCGAGCAATAATGTCTTGCTCTCGTAATACGTCCTTCAGAAGCTGAGACATCTGTTTAATCCACTGATCAACCTTGGCTTTGCCTTCAGCCTGGTTGATTGGGGTGAGTTCGAACTCCAGCGTAATGATTGATGCTTCTCGGCCATAACGCTTGCAGCGACCGTCTTCAACGTTGAGGAAATGAAGCCAAGCATCGCGGTTGTAAAGCCCGGTGAGTGGATCTTGCCAGCTAGATAGTTGGGAACGCTCTCCTTTGCGTTTTTGCTCCATGAGTTTTAGATCGCTTTCTAGCAGAGAGACCAGTAGCTGAACGATCACGTTGAGGAGCGGACGCTGGGCGGCAATGCTCGCTGGCTTGGTGGTGGGATGGAAGGCACAGAGCGTTCCAAAGAGTTCGCCGTTGCTGTGTCGTAGAGGCAGGCTAATGTAAGCACCGATGTTGAATTTCTGGCAGAAAGGATTGTCTGCATATTGAGCGATCGCGCTAATGTCTGGCACGACGCTGGTACTCCTCTCTGCCAGTATTTGGCAGCAGAGGGATTCCGACCAAGGCAATACCCTGCCCGATTCGATGCCGTAATGCCGGTCCTCCACGTCCAGAACCACCCATTGCTGAGCCTTTACATGAGTCACCATGCATAGGTCGAAGCTCAAATAGCTTTGCAGGAATTTTAAGACTGTGCTGGTTGCAGTATAAAAATTCGGAAAGGGCTGAAGTAAGAAAGACGTTGACTCAGAAGATGTCATTGAGTTGGGTTGGCGATATCACCACCTGAAAATAGTTTTGTATACACCTTTTCTCCGATGGCATGAATCTTTGGACTATCGGGTTGGAGAAGAGTAGTTGCTAAGCCATCTATTTCTGCTTGGGAACCGTGGGGGAAGCATTTCAAACCTCTCTAAGCCGACTTGCTAAGGGGGCGTTTCTTCCACTGTCTGAGATTGGTTTGGGCATGGTGCCAAGCTTCTTCAAGGCTCGCGCTGGGGTCGCGAACTGCGGAGCCATAGGTAATCGACAGTGCAGTGGTACGAAGTTCCGTCTTAATGCGTTCTACTAGGCGTTCCAGACGTTCAGGAGCTGTTTCTACGGCAATGATGGCAATCTCGTTCTCACTGATGCGTGCCATGATATCCTCCTCCCGTAAGACCGCACGAAGCAAGTGGGCAACTGCTTTGAACCATTCAGGATTAGAGCCTACAGGCGCTGCTTTCTCATCGAGTTCAAGGCTAACCACACCAGCATCGCGGCCGTAACGATGACAGCGACTGTCTTCGATCGCGAGGAAATGGAGCCAGGCTTGCTTGTTGTAGAGGCCAGTGAGCTCGTCTTGCCAGGTTTCTGCTTGACTGCGTTCAACTTGGCGTTTTTGTCGGAGTAGCTTAAGGTCACTGTCCAGCAAAGAGACAAGGAGCTGAACCATTAGCTGAAGCAAGGGCTGTTGGGCTTTCATGCTTGCGGGCTTGGCCTCGGGATGGAAGGCGCAGAGGGTGCCAAATAGCGTTCCATCCCCATGGAACAGCGGCATGCTGATGTAGGCGCCGATATTAAATTGCTGCGCGAGGGGCGCATTGGCATAGGCTGGCACTGCGTCAACCTCGGGGGTAATGTTGCAGCCTTGCTCTGTGACCATCGAATAACACAACGTATCTTTCCAAGGGAAAACGGTCCCAGCTTTCATGCCGTAGCGTTGATCTTCCACGTTAAGCACAATCCATTTCCCATCCTTGACCCGCGTCACCATACATAGGTCGAAACCCAGGTGCCCTTGGAGGAATTTCACGACGGCGTTGGTGGCCGCATGAAAATTGTGAAATGGCTGGAGCAGTAGTGATGTGGGCTCTGGGGAGGTCATCTCAGGGTTGCTTAAGTCAGAGGACAGGTAAGACGCGCGACTCTGGAGATGCTGGGGGCAGGATTTGAGACTGGAGGAAATGGTAACGAGGTATACCTCTACAGCCTCTCTTTCGGGACAAGGGGTCGCTGAACTCATTTTGAGTAGCTTCACCTATTCTTTAGAAGACCCTTGTCAAGGGTCACTTGCCGTAATCCAGGATCTTGAATGCTGACAGATCTAAGATGCCCAAATGTTGACAGTGAGCAGCCTAAACCGTCTCTTGTTGGTATAAAAAAGAGGCCATGTTTTTCTCTTGTTCGTTAAATACGGGCTGGTTTTGCGTAACCTTTGCGTTAGCTTGACTCACCTCTTGGGTAGAAAAACCGTGAAACCTCGATTAAGTTTGAGGATCCTGTCGTGAGAGCGTCGGTGTGAAATGTTATCCTCCCTAGAGAGGTGAACCTAGACCGTTTGAACCTCTCTCTTTTGGGATTGTATCTTTTTTGTCTGAAACTCACCCGTGTGTTTCGAGGGTGTCTGTTTTTTATTAAATTGATTTATGGTGTTTGTGATTGGCCTTGTTGGTTTTGCTGCTTTTTGCATCTTTGTGATGCGTCCTAAGAATTCCTTGAAGGCTCGTGCTCAAGAGCGGTACCGACGCGATCGCAAAGCAACGCGCCTCAAAGAACGGAACGAAATGCTGTCTCGCCGCTCGTCTAATTTCTTAGAGTGATAGACGCTCTGATGGTCTCTCTTGTTCCGATGAGTTGCGATGGCCTTTGGTTTCCTGTGCACCGTGGGAGCTGATGCTGAGGACAGGTTTTGCTGAGTCCTTTGGTGAAGATTTTGAAGTTTGCCGATTTTTGAGTCTTCGGTAAATCTGGCCCTGAATCATAGCGCTGGTGCAGCTCAGGTGCTGAATTGCTGGGCGTAGTATCCTGCATAGCGACCCCCTTGCTCTAGCAGCTGGTTATGGCTACCGGATTCGACGATTTGCCCCTTCTCAACCACGAGTATTCGGTCTGCACGGCGCACTGTGGCGAGGCGGTGGGCAATGATGAAGACTGTTCGATTTTGCATGAGTCGCTCTAGCGCTTCTTGGACTAGGGCTTCT
>CALLPZ010000456.1 GCA_938015405.1 uncultured Pseudanabaenaceae cyanobacterium | reverse complement strand
GCCGCCCAGTGCCATGTAGGCACAAGGGAACAGCAGCACACCAGACCAACCCACAAATACAAATCTGTCGCGCTTGAGCCAGTCGTCCACAGCATCAAAGATGCCGCGCTCCTGACCCACGCGTCCCATTGCGATGGTCATGTTGAAATCTCCGAATCGTGGAAAATAGCAAAATTAGGCAAAATTGCGACTCTCGCGACCGTGAGGGAAACTCACGACGCTTTAGATGAGAGCTTTTGTTTACGATTCTTTACCTTATGCCAATCATTATAGTGGGTTATTTAGATTCGTAAACGAACTTAACGGCAATTGCAGAATCTTAAAAGAGTCACCCATCGGTCTAAGGCGGGTTTACGTCAAGAATGCAAGATCCGTAAATCAGTCTCGCTATAAATAATGTCAATAGCCCCAAAACTACTGCCCAAAACCCAAAGAGAATTGCTATGGTCTTAGACTGGGAGCCTTACTAGAGCAACGGTCCATGCACATTATCGAAATTTCTCTGAAACTGACGGCTATGCCCATGTCAGTCCAACGCAAAGAAGCTGAAGGCGCAGAGACCGTCTACAAGCAAGTGATTGAGGCTGTGAACACGGGTTCTCCGAAACTATTGGAGCTCACCTGCGAGCACCAGCCTGATAAGAAGATCACAATCTTGACGAGCGAAATCTCTGCCGTGCAGTCTTACGAAAAGTCTGGCATGGCACCGGGAGGTAAGCGCCCAGGCTTCGCTTTCGCAGATTAAGCCACGTCTCGTGGAGTTGAGCAGGCGATTCTCCAAGAACGTGCAATCGCCTGCTCCCCCCTTCAATGCCTTAAGACCGACGATCCCGGCAGACACAACACCCATGGTAGAAAGCGGCATCCAGGTAACCGACCTGGAATTTCAATGGTCTAACGGGCAGACCGTCCTAGATCGCTGTAGCCTTTCAGTCCCCAAGGGCGAATTCTGGATGCTGCTGGGTGCCAATGGCTGCGGTAAATCCACATTGCTACGCTTAATTGCTGGCTTGCTAGAACGCAAGAGCGGCAGTATCACAGCAGCAGAACCAGTTGGATTTGTATTTCAAAATCCAGACCACCAGCTCGTCATGCCCACAGTTGGGGCTGATGTTGCCTTTGGCCTGGTCCAAGAAGCTTTACCCATTCAACAAGTCCAAAAGCGCGTCACCGAAGCCTTGGAGGCAGTCAACCTTAGCCATCTCCAGAGGCGACCCATTTATGCCCTCAGTGGTGGTCAGAAGCAACGTGTCGCCATTGCCGGGGCGATCGCCCGTCATTGCGAAGTCCTGTTATTGGATGAGCCCACTGCCCTGCTTGACCCCGACAGTCAAACCGAGCTGGTCAAACGGGTTTATGAGCTTGTGAAGGAACGTGGTCTCACTGCACTTTGGGTCACCCATCGTTTCAACGAGCTGGAATATTGCGACGGTGCGTTTCTACTCGAGAAGGGCAAAGTCATTGCCAAAGGCGAGCCAGGTCCTCTCAAGGCTCGCCTTATGGCAAACCAAACCTGAACTCAGCCGCAAGCGGTAATTACCCAAAGCAGCTTGGCGACCATCCAGGTAAACTTTTATGTAGGGGCTCCTTATTCTGGGCTCCTACATTTTTTGTGGGTGCCGTGCAATGCCATCTCCCAAGCCCACGTTACTCTTCGTCGATGGCTACAACGTCATTGGAGCCCACCCGATTCTCCAGCAAGTGCGAGATGAGGATGGTCTAGAAGAGGCTCGTCGCCAACTGATCGAACTCGTCGTCAACTACAGCGCCTCTGCCAACTATGAGACAGAGATTGTTTTTGATGCCTACAACCAAGCGACCCAAATCCAAAAGCACGCCTTGACTGCGCAAGTCCGGGAAGTTTACACCGACTTCCAACAAACAGCGGATAGCTACATCGAGTGGGCCTGCGCTCAGTTTTTCCGCAATGATATCCGCCGTTTCGATCAATCTCTGGTGGTGGCGACCTCCGATCGAGCTCAGTGGCTAACAGCTGTGGGCTACGGTGCAGAATGGATGTCATCCCTTAAGCTCATCAATCTAGCCCTCAGTGCTGCTCAAAAAACCAAGCAGCTCCGCCAAGCGAAGAAAACGTCAAAACGCTTTCTCTCCAGTGGTTTAGATGATGGAGTTCAGGCTCGTCTAGCCCGTCTGCGTCAAGAATTGTTGGAGCAAGGTGAGTGAGAAAAGTCACCGAAAAGACCCCTCAACTTTTTTTCAGAAAAAAGCTTGCCAAAGTCCATAAGTGACCTTATATTAAATAGGCGCTGGTCCTCAGTAGCTCAGTGGTAGAGCGGTCGACTGTTAATCGATTGGTCGCAGGTTCGAATCCTGCCTGGGGAGTTTAGGAAAAGTCCTGAGATTCAAAATTGAGTCTCAGGACTTTTTGTTGTTATATCCGAGAGATCCAGACCCAGAGATAGAGCAGTGGAACTCAAATTTGAGTTGTCTTGCCCCTAAGTCCATATCCTTGACTTCAGGGACTTAGAGCAATGTCGGTTATTTCCCTTAAACAGAGGGCTGGGCTAAGGCGACTCTTGCTGGGACAGCCAATCCAAGGCACGATTCCAGGCCCACCAACCATCTGGATCTCCATCCTTAATCTGAGTGGCGCGATCGCTGAGATACCCCACATGACCACCATGGCGAGTCAGCATTAAGGTCATTTGCTCAGATACCGTTCCCAACTGTCTGAGCTCATCAACGATATCCGGGTGAAACAGCGGATCATCCTCAGCATAGAAAACCAGATGGGGAGACTGAAGCTTGGCCATAAAGCTGAGCGGACTCGTTGCCTGGTAATAGTCCTCGACATTACTAAAACCAAGGGGGCCAATGACCAGCTCTCGATCGAAGGCCAGAATGGAATCTGCCCGTTCCACAGCAGCTGGATCAATGCTATTCGGATGAGCCGCCAACAATTCTCCCGCCAATCTCTTGAGACCTGCCGTGATCGCCTTCTCCAAGTAACGCCCCCAGGGGTGCGCCATCAAATAATTGAGAGAGCGCCAGGTATCCAAATTAGGACAAACCACCACACCCGTGACTGGAACATCTTCTGCCAAGCCTGCGGCTCGTCGAGTTTCGGGTTCCTCGGCTGCTTTCAATCCCCACAGTGCCAATTGCCCGCCCAGGGAAAAGCCCGAAAAACAAAGACTGGGTGGACAGCCCAGGGCGATCGCCTGAGCACCAATATGGACAAAGTCGGGTCCCTCATTCAAACCATCAGAAGTTAGTACTGGCGAGAGAATCGCACTTTGACCATGGGCTCGCCAATCAACTAAAACCACTGCATAGCCTTGGTCATAGGCCTTACGCCCCAAGGCTCGCAACATCGGCTGATCTTCTAAGGTACCGGTGATACCGTAAGTCGCCACCCAGGTCGCCTTCGCATTGGGGGGAATGGCAACCCATCCGAAAAGAAGAACCTGATCTTTTCCGTGAAACTGGTGGGCTTGATAGTCAGGCTCCGATGCAGCGACCGTATGGCTCCAGCGTCGACTACTCACAAATGCTGCATGGAGGGTCATGGCTAATCCAGACCTCAAAAGCAAGGGGGGACGATAGCGTTCAGCGATCGCCTGCCACTCCGTAGGAGTGGTCTGATGGTTTGCCAGCATCTCAAGCGACATAAAATCTCATTGTTTATAGAACCATTTGAGTTCAATCAAGACTCAGCCCGTGGACGAGACATTCCATTTGATGAAGTCCACGACAATCAAATTCTTTAATGTTTTCTTTAGGATCAAGTCAAATTGCCTGAATTTGACTGCTGTACCTGCTTCACCTGCGATTATGGACCGACAAGAACTATTACGATATCTTTTCAATTCAAAGCAAAGGGTGAGATTAACGAAATAATCCACTACATTAAGATTAAGTCTAGAGTCGAGATTGTAACTTTAAGCAAAGTTATGTCCAGCAAAGCAACGATAACTCTTGGCTATATTTAGCCTTCAGCGCTGATTGCAGCTCTAGATCAGGAAGTTACTGCCTTTAGCAAACTACTTCCCAGGCGTGCTGAGGCTTGAGAAGCAAGTCCCTCATTCAACACAGCATGCTGCCAGCGGTAGATTGTCCTTTTCCTTTAATCAGGAATGAGCTTGTCACCTGGTTCCCCATTGTTCCAGGGCATTTAGGGACTTCTTAGCTTCGAGGAAACACTTTCACTGTTGCAGGATCCCTATGAAACCTAGCATTCTGGTTATTGACGACGATCCTAATATCTCCGAGCTACTCTCCATAAACTTAGAGATGGCTGGCTACGATGTCAGCAAAGCGGAAGATGGTTTGAAGGGCCAAGCCCTGGCTATGCAGATGGTGCCTGATCTAATCATGCTGGA
>CALLPZ010000455.1 GCA_938015405.1 uncultured Pseudanabaenaceae cyanobacterium | reverse complement strand
CCCATTGAGGGGGTGAGGCCTGTTGCTAGAAAATAATTCGAAGGGCTGAGACATGGCTTGGCTGATAGACACTCAGGAGCGGTGCTTGGGTCTAGGTTGCCCAGTTCTGACTGCGTTAATTGCCCTTGTGTGACGGGGAGTTGACTGACTGGATAACGGGCAACGTTGCCCTACATCGTCCAATTGCAGAGACTGTAAAGGTTGATAGTTGGTTTTCAATAATCCACTATGTCTCTTCGCATCGTTCAACTCACGGACACGCATCTGTTTGCGGATGAAACGCCAACCCTGTCTGAACGGCAAACCAATCAGACCTTCCGGCAAGCGCTTCAGAAGCTCCAACAAGTCGTTCCCCCGCCGGACCTGCTGCTCCTCACAGGGGATCTATCCCAAGATGACAGCTCGGAATCCTATGAATATCTCTATGGTGCGATCGCGCCCCTAAATATCCCCACCTATTGGCTCCCTGGCAACCACGATCAAAATTTGGAGGCTCTCGTCGAAATCCTGAGTGAGCCGCCCTGTGCACCGAATAAAGTCTTTCAGCAAGGCGGGTGGCAACTGATTTTGTTAGGCACCATGCAGCCTCAACAGATTCAAGGCTATCTAGCCCAAGAGGCTTTAGATTGGTTCGAAGCGCAGTTGCAGGCTCAGCCGGAGTTGCCGACGTTGGTCGCGTTGCATCATCATCCACTGGTGATTGACTCAGCCTGGATGGATCGGATTCGCTTGGAAAATTCGGATGCGTTCTTGGCAGTGTGCGATCGCCATCCCCAGATCAAGGTGGTCCTGAATGGCCACATCCATCAGGTGTTTGATGAGATGCGCAATGGCGTCAGGTTTCTGGGCAGCCCCTCCACTTGCATTCAATTCGTGCCCAAGCTAGAAACAATGGTGATTGATGAGAATCGAGGACCAGGCTTTCGGATTGTGGATCTAGAGGCCAATGGTCAGTTGGAGACCGAGGTGATTTGGGCTTAGCGTTGTTGCACTATGCAACCTTTCATCGATATATGGGGTCAATGCCCTTTGGAAATCATGGCTTGCTCCCAGGGAGACAGCAGCTAGGTTCTGCGGAATAGTAAACACAGCGCCATCATGTTGATTGTTGAGGCAACCATAACTGGGTAAACATGCTTTGCCCCCCATGGGCCACAATAGCTGTCACAGGATCTCGCTATGATGACTAACCAGCGCATCATTTGGCTTGCCAGGGCTCCAGGGTAAATCTAAGGGATTAAACCTCACGACCGATTAATGAAAGATCAAGAACCTATGGCCAATCAGGAAAATGTTGTAGCGGAGGCGTTCAAAACGATTGCGTTGAGCGCTCTCCTCGCCTTCGGCATTCGAACCTTTGTGGCGGAGGCCCGCTTCATTCCTTCGGGCTCTATGCTACCTACCCTGAAAGTCCATGATCGCCTCATCATCGATAAGGTGAGCTATCGCTTTGATGAGCCCGATCGCGGCGATATCGTTGTCTTCCATCCCACTGATGAGCTGCGTCGGCAGGAGTTTAAGGATGCTTTCATTAAGCGCGTGATCGGCCTGCCGGGCGATCGTGTGGAAGTGCGAGGCTGCAAGGTTGCCGATGCGGAAAATGAGATATTTCAAGATTGTCAGGTCTACGTCAATGGACAAATCATTGAGGAAGACTACATTCAGGAAGAGCCTGACTATCAGTGGCAACCGGAGGACCTCAACTTACCGGAGCGAGTGCCTGAGAATTCTTATCTCGTCCTAGGTGACAACCGCAACAACAGCTACGACAGTCACTTTTGGGGATATGTCCCGAGGGAGAAGATCATTGGCCGTGCTGTGGTGCGTTTTTGGCCGCCTAATCGCATTGGTGGTGTGGAGGAGCCGACCTATCCCGCTGGCTTGGAAGTCCCTGCGGCTGAGTGATAGCCAACTAGATATCAAGGGAGTGGGGTTGAGGCAGGTGAACTTGAGTCGAAAAGCCACTGATGCAAGGAAATGCATCAGTGGCTTTGTTGTCAATTGATAGGGTGAACGTTATTTGGCGATCGCCACCCTAGCGAATTACGCGATTGAGTAGCCAAAGCGAAATGGCGAGACTCAATACGTGAGCTGTGACGATGTGGGTATTTGCGAGCACTACAAACACATCGACTGGCTGGATGTATCGGCTGGGGTCCGTATTTGCCAAGCCAATCAAACCCACGCTTGAGTTCAGAGACTTCGTAAACAACACCCCAGAAACGGCCTCAGAGCCGATAGCAATCAACACCAGCCCGATCAAGGTTGTCATGAGCCCCTTGCGCAGCAGGCCGATGGTTTCGGCACGGCTTGGCCTTGCCATGGTGTCACTGGCGCGTAGCTGTTTCGAAAGGCGTGTGTAGCGAAAGGCCCAGTATGCAGAGACAAACAGGGCGATCAAGCCACCGAAAGTAAAGGGAATACCGCTGAGGCCAGCGCTTCCTGCCTGTTCGACTCGCGTGCCCACAATCGCCATGATGCCAGCGATGACACCGAGAACAATCTGAACCCAAAATCCAACCCAGCCCAGCAATCGAAACTGCTCGGCAATTTTTTGAACGGAAAAGTTGTCGATGCGAGGGGTCATGGCACAAGCCTTTCGGAATTACACCCTAGGGAGAACGCAGTACTGGGTACCGTCGTCAGTATCCTACAATTCAAAAGCGTTTCACCGCATTGTTAAACTGTTACATCAGCCCTAAGTCAAGGATCTCCACCTCTTCTGGATTATTCGTTTTTATGATGAGTCTGCGGTGATATCGAGGATATCTCTAGGTCGTTGGAGTTCCTGTAATCTCAGCTGATACAGCAGCTCTTCTGTATTCACCACAGAAATATATTTTGTCTGTGTATTCTGAGTCACAGATGCCCTCGGTGACGCTCCCGTTTTATGGTGTGAGAGTTATAACGTTTACATTGCTCACTCAGATCGCAGGCTATTGCCTTAGACCGAAGCATCCTCGGATTGCACTCCCCCTTTGTCGTGAGAAGGCTTGGCGCTCCAGAACTTATGGTCAACGACCAAAAAGCATTTAACATTCGGTTTTGGGGTGTACGCGGTAGTATTCCCTCTCCTGGTCAAGACACCATTCGCTACGGTGGAAATACGCCTTGCGTGGAAATGAACGTCAATGGTGAACGCTTAATCTTTGATGGCGGAACGGGGTTGCGCTGCTTGGGTAAGCAGATGATGGCTGAGGGGCCTGTGCAGGCTCGCATCTTTTTCAGCCATTACCACTGGGACCACGTGCAGGGCTTTCCTTTCTTTGAGCCTGCTTTTACCTCTCAGAATCGCTTTCGAATTTATGGTGCGGTGGCGTTGGATGGCTCGACGGTGGAGCAGCGCTTGGGCATGCAAATGCTGCACCCCAATTTCCCGGTCTCTTTGCAGATCATGTCGAGCAATTTATCGTTCCACGATCTGATGCCGGGTGAGGTGTTAGACCTAGGCTCAGTGTCCATTGAAACAGCCTCCCTGAACCATCCTGGCAAGGCCATGGGCTATCGCGTGATGGCCAATGGTTATGCCGCTGTGTATGCAACGGATACTGAACATTTCGCGGACCATTTGGATGCCAATCTCTTGCATTTGGCCCGTGATGCAGACGTGTTGATTTACGATGCAACCTATACCGATGAGGAATATCACGATTGCAACCTGAGCAAGGAAGGTTGGGGCCACTCAACCTGGCAGGAGGCTATCAAAGTTGCTGAAGCAGCTGGGGTGAAAAAGCTAGTGATTTTCCACCATGATCCGTCCCATAGTGATGAGTTCTTGGATGCGGTGGCTGCGGATGCCCAAGCAAGATTTAGCGGAGCTGTGATGGCTCGTGAAGGGATGGAGATTGTGCTGGAGTACTCTCCTTCAGTGGCTTACACCCAGGTTTAAGTGGGTGCTAGCTCGGCTTAGTCTTCTCCATAGCTCTATCGTGGTTGACTCATCCTCCAGCGTGGGAAGATAGACGGCGTGCGTATTGCTTCAGATTTAACTCAGGTCATCACGCCAACGCGGGTCGCGTTGGGGAATTTTGATGGTGTCCATCGAGGCCACCGCAGGGTCATTCAGCCTGCGGTGGCTGCTGTTTCTGCCGAAGAGGTAAATGCTGGGAGTTCTGAGAGTTCTGAGGGAGATAAGCCTCTGAGTACGGTGGTGACGTTTTCACCCCATCCCCGAGAGTTTTTCTCAGGGCAGCAGCGATCGCTCCTCACGCCTGTTGCAGAGAAGGTTCAACAGCTAGAGGCGATAGGTATTGAACAGCTTGTGTTGCTACCCTTCGATGCAGCCCTGGCTAAGCTTTCTCCAGCCGAATTCGTGGAGCAAATTTTGCTTCAGGGCTTGGATTGCCGCAGTGTTAGCATTGGTGCCGACTTCCATTTTGGGGTAGGGCGCACTGGCAATGCTGATGGGCTTCGAGAGTTGCTAGAGCCGCGCGGTGTGGACCTCAATGTGGTGGCGCTATATCCCCAGAATGGAGAACGTATCAGTAGCTCTCGTATCCGTGCTGCCCTGGAGGCTGGCGAAATCGAGGCGGTAGAGCCTTTGTTGGGGCGGCGCTATGCGCTCCAGGGGGAAGTGGTCCAAGGCAAGCAATTAGGCCGCACGATTGGCTTTCCCACGGCCAACCTGGCGCTGCCGGATCGGAAGTTTATCCCCAGGTTGGGAGTTTACGCTGTAGAGGTTTCCAGTCTGGCAGAGGCAGAGGGCAGTCTCACCCGTCCCGTAATAGAGCTCAATCACTACCCAGCAGTGATGAATATTGGATTACGCCCTACGGTTTCCGGTGAAGGGGTGACGGTTGAAGTGCATTTACTGGACTGGCAGAGAGATCTGTACGGTCAGCATTTGAGGGTGGAGCTGGTGCAGTTTCTGCGGCCTGAGAAAAAGTTTGATGGGCTGGATGCTTTAAAAGCACAGATCTTGGTGGATGCGGGCCAGGCGAGACAATGCTTGGGGTCGCTAGAAGCTGTATAGGAAAAAATCTTAGGGCAAAGAATTCTTGTGGGAATGCTGCCCTAAGCGTTTACGCTAAAGGACTGCACTAGCCTCAGGGCTGGCCATTTCTGATTGCAATAATTATTGATTGCAACATTGCCGCCTCCATTTCACTTGCCGTCATGTCTGAACTCCGCGATACCCGCCTTGAAAAGGCTGAACAGCTACGCCAAGCTGGGCACAATCCCTACGGCTATAGCTGGAAATCGACCCATAGCGCTGCGGAGCTTCAGGCAAAATATGCCGACCTGGAGAACGGAACTGAGGTTGAGGTTGAGGTGGCGATCGCGGGTCGCATCATGAATCGCCGCGTTTTCGGCAAGCTGGCATTTTTCACCATTCAGGACGAGACCGGCACGATTCAGTTGTTCTTGGACCGTAAGAAAATCAAAGCGGCCATGGGCGAGGAGAATCCTGAAGCCTTTGGTCAGCTCAAGAACCTCACGGATGCGGGCGACTTCATCGGCGTGCGGGGCAGCGTCCGGCGCACTGACAAAGGCGAGTTGTCGGTCAGCGCTGACCATTACGAAATCCTCACCAAGTCCCTCTTGCCCTTGCCAGATAAATGGCATGGCCTAACGGACGTGGAAAAGCGCTACCGCCAGCGCTACGTGGATCTAATTGTGAACCCCGATGTGCGGGAGACCTTCCGCCGCCGGGCCAAGATTACTGCTGGTATCCGTCAGTATCTGGATGCTGAGGGCTTTATCGAAATCGAAACGCCCGTGCTCCAAACCTCCGCTGGGGGAGCTGCTGCCAAGCCCTTCGTGACGTATCACAACGCCACGGAGATGGACATGTACCTGCGCATTGCCACAGAGCTACACCTCAAGCGCTTGATTGTGGGCGGTTTTGAAAAGGTGTTTGAGCTGGGCCGCATCTTCCGTAACGAAGGCGTTTCTACCCGCCATAATCCTGAGTTCACTTCCATCGAGATCTACCAGGCCTATGCCGACTACGACGACATGATGGCCTTGACTGAAGCCCTCGTTGTTGATGCGGCGGAGAAGGTGATTGGCACGTTGGAAATTGACTACCAGGGCGAGCAGATTAATCTTCAGGCTCCTTGGAAGCGCATCACCATGCATGATGCGGTGAAGGAAGCGACGGGGGTTGATTTTGCCGCTTTTGATGATCTGGATGTGGCCAAGGCAGCAGCGAAGGAAGCGGGCATCCACGGCTGTGGTGATATGGCTTCCATTGGCAAAATCCTCAACGAAGCCTTTGAGCAGAAGGTGGAGGAGACGCTAATGCAGCCCACCTTTATCACTGACTACCCGGTCGAAATTTCTCCTTTGGCTAAACCTCACCGTAGTAAGCCTGGTCTAGTGGAGCGCTTTGAGCTGTTCATCGTTGGACGGGAGACGGCGAATAGCTTCTCAGAGCTGACCGACCCCGTGGATCAGCGGCAGCGCTTGGAAGCCCAGGCAGCGGCCAAGGCGGCTGGGGATGAAGAGGCCAATGATGTGGATGAGGATTTCTTGACGGCGTTGGAGTATGGAATGCCTCCTACGGGCGGGCTGGGCATTGGTATCGATCGCCTCGTCATGCTCTTGACCAACTCCCCCAGCATTCGCGATGTGATTGCCTTCCCCCTGATGCGACCTGAGAAAGCTGCAGCAGATGAGGCTGAGTAATTATTAGCCTAGTTGGCAGGTTTCGTGACGTAGTAGGGGGCTACTTTTGCTTAGCAAAACGCACCGTAATCTGTCGAATCGGTGCGTTGTCCGTTCGGAACAATGCGCCCTACGCGGATATCGGAAGCCAAAAGCGAAATTTGCTGCCCTTGCCGAGCTGACTGCTGACTCTAATTTCACCACCTTGGAGTTCGACTAGGCGGCGGGCGATCGCCAAGCCAATTCCCGACCCTGCCACACCTTCCCCATCGCGCGTCCTGG
>CALLPZ010000454.1 GCA_938015405.1 uncultured Pseudanabaenaceae cyanobacterium | reverse complement strand
ATTTCCATTCAAGTGACTGCCTTAGGCTGGACAGAAGCTGATGGCTCACGCAACTCCTTTTCTCCCGATAGTTATCGGTTAGCAGAGGGCATTGGTCGTTGCTACTTCCCCTGGGAGCTCGATTGGGCCGGGCGAGGTTGCGGCTCTCGGGCTGTGAGCAACCGTCTCTAGTGTGGGCTTTCAATCTGGAATCAAAAAGGGTGCACGTAAAGAATGTGCACCCCTTTCAATATTTCTCTTGAAGCGGTTATGACGAGGCCTGACGAGAGTCTGGATTGGAGGGTCTATTCTCCAATAGTGCCTGGAGCAAAATGGCCTAGACTTCCATTTCAAGGGCAAAGCTGTGGAGGACGCCATTGTCCCACCGTGCCAAGTCTCGTACTTCCAAACTCCAAATACCTGTCGGAATTTTCCCTTCTAGCTGAGCGAGCTGAGGAACCATCGTGCTGTCGTAGGTTTGCTTGATATTGTTTCGACCACCGCCAGCGCGATTATGGAGTTTGATGGGCTCAATCTCTAGAGATTCAGGGGGCTGGAGTGTGATGACCAGATCGCCAATGTAGGTATGGTCCAAGTCCACGGCTACCTTGAGGCTCAGCAAAGGGGCAGTTTCAGCCACTGTCAGAGATAGCTGAGCGGCCCGTAGGTCTTGGATCGTGATGTCACGCACGGCTTGGTTCACTAACACTGGTGTGGTTTGAACGGCTGGAGCAGCCCGTTCCACAGCTTTGAGGGCATTGATCCGGCCATAGCCATAAAGTTGGCTGTGTCCTTGATCGTTGTAGTTGCCATTGGCTTCGTCGATGCGATCGCAAGACTGCTTAATCACATCCTTCACCTGCTCCCAGCGCAACTGGGGATTGCGAGCCAAAATCAGTGCTGCCACCCCTGCCACACCAGGGCAAGCACTGGAAGTTCCGCCAAAGGAATTCGTATAGTTACCTGCTTCATCTCCTAGACGAGCACTGCCCCAGTTATAGCCACCGTTGCCACTGCGATCGGCAGTCCAAATACCATTGGTCAAGGATGGTTCGCCATTGTTACTGGGAAATGCACACCAAATGGCATCACCATAATCGCTGTAGGCGCTGCGAGTGTTCATGTCGTTGCAAGCTGCCACCGCTATCACCTTCTCAAAGCTGGCATAGCCATCGTTATCGGCCAGCTCATTGCCATTGCCCGCTGCCCAGCAAATTACGCAACCCTTGCCATCGCGGCCTTGCTCCAGGGCAAACTCCATGGCTAACCGGGTTGAATCAGGCAAAGGCACGACTCGATTATGCAGTGGGTCATCCTTATCAAACCAAGCCCCATCCGGTGGACCCCAGCTGCAGGAAATGATGTCTGCACCGTTGCGAGTTGCCCAGGCAAACGCTTCTGCTTCTGCAATGGAGCCCAAGCCTGAAGTTAAACGGATTGGCATGAGTTTGGCCTTGGGAGCGACCCCCGTTGCGCCAAAGCGACCATCGCCACAGGCAACGCCAGCACAAGCTGTTCCATGGTTATCTCGCCGACCGGGCCTAGGATCATTCGTCCCTTTGGTTGCATCCCTCGGAGCAATGATTTTGCCGGGAGAGCTAAATTCTTCATGCTCCAGGTCAAAGCCATCATCGATGACGGCGATGGTAACGCCATTGCCTTGGCTTAACGGCCAGGCTGCAGTGACATTTGCACTGGCATTAATGGCTTTGTTTTCAATGGTCGTACTTGCCAAATGCCATTGTTGGGTGAAGGCTTTGGGCAAATCGCTGCTTACGGCATTGGCCTGAATATTGCCGCCCTGTACCTGGCGCTGGTTGAAATGACGAATTAGCTCGGGATGGCAAAGCTCGACAATTCCCTCGCTCAGCAACTGTTCTGAGAGTTCAAAGACTTCAGCTCCAGTTCC
This sequence comes from uncultured Pseudanabaenaceae cyanobacterium, assembly GCA_938015405.1. Taxonomy (GTDB): domain Bacteria; phylum Cyanobacteriota; class Cyanobacteriia; order PCC-9006; family JAAUQQ01; genus JAAUQQ01. The sequence goes on along the minus strand of CALLPZ010000454.1, from coordinate 1,239 downwards.
GGCTGCTGCTCTGAGGAAATAAGCATTACGAGTGAAATCAATGGGACGCCCACTCAGCCCGTAGCGTTCAATGAGTTCCTGACAGGTTGATTCTGCCGTACGGCTTTGGAACTTTATAAAGAGGTTCTCGGTGTAAATCACCGGACATTGGGAGCTGGGCTCAACCAATACCCGCCCTGCAAATTGGACTTCGTCTTCAGCTTTTAGCTGTTCTCTGGCCTCATCCCTAATCTGCAGCGCATTCTCACGAGTTTTGGTTCGCAAGACTTCCACGCCTGCTGCTCGAAACTGTGTCACTCGATCAAAGCGAGATAGCAATCGCCGAGATTGGGGAGAAATCGCTGCGGCCTCATAGGGGCGATCGCTAAACAGCGATTTACGACTATTGGTTCGCACCACCATATAGTCATCACTGGTGTTCAGTTCGTAGGCCTTACCCCGTTGGCCGCCATAGCGATAGATTGGCATGTTGTTTCCTCGCGTTTGCAGCTTTAATTGCGCTATCTACGACGTCAGCGCGGCAAAGTCCCCCTCAAACTGCCACATTTAATTTCTTCCGAGGGGATGGGCGATAACCTTCTTTACAAGCTTTGTCAGACCCGTCAGAGAGCGCATCATGCCCTGAACGCTATCGATTTGGCGATGTTCCGAGGCTTTCAATCACTAACTCTCGATTTACGCTGTAAAAGTTCTTTGCAGTATCTCGAGCGCTTGGATGCTGATGTCTCTACTCATTGTTCTATGGCTGCAATGTCAGTTGCCTAGCTCCGCAGGCTTAATCTCGACCGAGGTCATTGCAGCTCAAACGCCTCTGTCCATGTTGCTCACGACAACAGGAGCTGATGACGACCCCCCATCCTTTTCTTCTGAGTTCGTACAGTCGCTCTTGTCTTGCTTACCTTCTACTGAACAGCCAGTGAAACAGTCTGACGCGAGCCCAGGATTCTCTCGATATCCTGAGCAAATTACCGCTAACTCCCAGCCCGGTGCAGCAACCTATGAGCAAAGGCCGGGCTACTACGCCATTCGATTGGCTGACCCTGAGGCAGAGCAGCCTGGTGCTGTGACTGTCATTAGAGATGAGAAAGGGGCGATCGCTGTATTTCAAGGATTGCCTCCAACTTCTTCAAGGCGAGATGGAGAAAGTCCTTTGCCGGTGTATGGCACTGGCGATATCGCTGCTGTCCCGACTGGAGAAGTGTTTATTCGGTTTGAGGATGGGATTGATGCAAGCGATCG
>CALLPZ010000453.1 GCA_938015405.1 uncultured Pseudanabaenaceae cyanobacterium | reverse complement strand
AGTCACAGTCATTGAGCCCGTACCGTCTTCCACCAGCGAAACGCTATTGGCAGGGGTGCCCACGTCCTACAAGACGATCCACGCAACGACGTTAGGAACCGTAATGGCGGGAAATGAGCCCCAGCGCCTGGCTGAGTTCCCCGCTGATGCTCAGTTCTGCCATGACTTTGCTTTCCGAGCTTCTTCGGCGGCGCGGACGTTCCTGCGCAACCCGACCTATACCGAGCGTGTCGCTGTAGGTAGCAGCTATGACCAGTTGAATTACTCCACAGAGCGTAAGCGCGTCCTCAATGCCAAGCATGTCGTGAGCACTGAGGATAACGTCAAGCAGCATTCCCACACCCATCAAGTGCTGTAAGCTTCACCCGGCTCTAGCAAAATCAGGCAACACAATCGCTAAGACAAACCCCGAGTAGCTGAGCTGCTCGGGGTTTGCCTTTTTTATCTTTTCTTTCTCAAGGCCACCAGAGAGACCTCGTCTTCGGTTCTGCTCAACCCTAAACAATCAGCAGAGAAGATGCTCTACTGCTCAGGAAGGTCGTACTGGGCGACAATGCGCTTCGCAAACTCCGGCACATGGGCGTCCAGCTTCTTCGGGTACTTACGCTTCACATGGAGGTAGTTGCGGGTGAAGTGGGAGTCGATTGAAAAGCGACCGTATTCCAACCCTTTGGGTCCAATTTTCTCAATCACAACCCCCATGAGCTTGGCGGCCCACATGGGTAAGGTCACCCCTTTTTCATAGGCGGGGATGCTCTGCTGGACCGCGGGCTTGCGATCGCCCTGGCTCTCAACGGGCTGGGTCCTGATCTGATCTTGAATCAGCTCCAGCATTTCTGCGCCGGTTTCGTTGCGCACCACAATCCATTGCCAGCCAAAGGGTGCTCCCATATAACCCACCACGATGTCGGCCAAGGCATTGGTGTAATCAAAGCAGCTCAAACAGGAGGGGGCGAACACATCCTTGAGCTTGTTCGTTTTAAGGCCAAAGAACGGCACCTTTTCTTCCGAACCATCCTCATGGCGGAAATGGACGTTGAAGTCCTGCATAAACTCGTAATGGACCACGGTGTCTGGGGAGCGACTGGTCGTTTCAAGAAACTTCTTCAGACCATCGCGGTGGACATTGTCGACGCAGGGCATGCCTAAGACATAGAGCTTTTCCAAACCAATCTTGTCTTGAACCGCCCGCAGCGCCTGGATTTGGCAGCCCACGCCAATGGCCAGCAATCGCTTCATACCAGATTGCTCAACCAGATCCAGCACCGAGAGATTGGGGGAAAGGGTGGGCTTATTCACCCGTGCTGCCAAAACCTCTTCAGGCGTACGGGCGATCACGGGCATGGGACCGAAGCGATCTTCCTTTGTGTTTTGAACGCAAATGACGCCTTCCACCATGCCCCGGTTGAGCATTTCAATGGCTAACGTACTGACAATGCCAGTCCATTGAGCCCCCTCAATGGGCTCCTTCTTTTGAGCCGCCATCATGTCCTGATGGACACCAAAATAGAGCTCTTCAGGGTTATCCAAATCCCGCTGACGACCGTGGGCTTGAGTTTCTAAATCGTCAAACTGTTGATTGAGAAAAGCACAGGCATCTTTAACGTAGTGAATGTAAGACGTATCGCAGAGGCCACACTGACTGCAAAGGTCTTTTGCCGGATAGACCCCGCCGGGCTTGATGGGACGAGCTTTCTTGTGGGCGAGGGTCATAGCTGGGCTGCAACGTTCATGTTTCGTTACTTCAGCCTAGCGTTTGCCGGGTCGAGGCTGAAGCTCTGTAAACATAATGATGCAAGCTCCTCTCCCAAGAATTTTCCGATATCAGGGCTGGGTGTAGCACCGAGCTCTCATAAAGAGAGACTAGAATTCGAATAGAACTGTGTTGATTGAACTGTCTACCCTCTGTTAGGCCCACTGGCTATTAGGCCCACTATGTCCATCCAAACCATTGACTGTTCAATGCGAGCCTATTGATGGCTGAAAGAAGCACGATGTGAACTGCCAAAACCTCTGCTTTTGGGCTGCATTTTAATCTTAGATCGTCTCCAAATCATGGCAAATCTCATTACTCCCCCTCACCTTGCAACCTCGGCTTCCATCGGCAGGGAGCTGCGCACTGCTATCGCAGATTTATATCAAGTCAATCCTGCAGTGGGACTGGGGCGCTTCTTCAGCTTGGGAGCCGCCACCCTCGCTGGGCTGGCCTTCGCTTGGAGCAGTGAGAGCTGGTGGAGCTTTGGGTTGGGCTGCTCCTTTGCAGGCCTAACCTATAGCTTTTGGATTATCTGTAATCACGATGCAGCCCATCGCACATTGACAGGCTGGAACTGGTTTGATGCGATCGCCCCACGCCTAATCAGCTGGCCTATCCTGGTGCCCCACGGCACCTACGCCGCCATCCATTCCCTCCACCATGCTTGGAATGCAGTGGATTTAAGAGACCCAGAGCGCATTCAACGAACCTCGGCAGAATACGAACAAGCCAGTGGTTTGCAACGCTGGGCTGCCAGGCATCAATGGGTTCTCAATGCCTTAGTCCTGGGAATTACAGGGCTCATTCTGAAAACGGTGCGCAGTGGTCTTCGCAATCGAGACCAGTGCCCTCAAGTGCAGCAACAAGTCCTGTTGGACATTGCCGGCATGGTAGTCATGCAAGGCGGGATCTTGCTGACCCTGCTATTGAGCCATGTCTCAGCCCACATTTGGCTACGCTACGCCGTCATGCTCCTGCTTTTGGAGCGCATCATGAGCTTAGTGATTCAAGGGCGAGACTATCTAGAACATTATGGACGCTGGCAAAAACAAGACAGTCATTTGCTCACCCAGCTCTATGGCACCCGCAATATCAAAACCTATGGCATCGTCAACTGGCTCATGGGAGGCTTGCCCCACCATAGTATTCACCATGCCTTTCCAGGGATTGCATTTAACCAATTACCCCTAGCCCAGGCGAGAGTTGAAGCGGTTTTGCGCGATCGCCATTATCCCCCTATCCCCCAGGGCCCAGGCTACTTAAAAACAAGCTGGCAAATGATGCGCCAGGGCCTACAGCTCATCCCCCAGGAATCATCCAAGTAAATCCGACTCCTCGAAATCAAATCCAAATTGCATCAGCGGCGTCCAACTCTAAGGCCCAGCCCTAAGGCCCAACCCTAAGACTTAGAGCTTGCCCTCAAACTTCTGATACCAGATGGCATTGCCCGCCACAGTCAAAACGAGGGCAGCTCCTCCTCCTAGCAGCCCTAACTGAGGCTTGTAACCATGGAGGGTGAGGTTTTTCATCCACAGCCCCGTCAAGTCGGAATGCACCAAGCCATTGGCCATCAATGGAAAGAGGTACATCAAGGCGGCTCCCACAATGAGCCAACCCACCATGGAGATCAAGAGAAAAATCGTCTTCGCTTTAGATTGAGAACCCATGGAGAAAGATTGCTAAGTACAAATGCCGTGGCTTCAGACTATCACGCTGGTTCTGAAGGCTTGGCAAGCTCAACATTCTTCCAAACGAGTCGGATTTATACATCACTCACTTGTATTCCTACTTAGGCATCACGGACCTAACGGGCTACAGGTGAATGAGAATTATCCTACTCAAGCAGAAACAGACCTTGGCGATCGCCTTTCTGGGTCTCCTCCTTGGTCTACCAATCTATAGCCACTCCATCGAGCAAAACCAATCATCACAGAGAAATGAGTTCAAAGCATTCCAACAAAGCTTGAACAAACACCTCTCATCACTCATTAGCGCCATCCAGCAAGCAGAAGCCAGCTCTCAAGAACCTTAAAACAATCATTTAACGACTGAATCCAACAATCTATTCTCCAGTTTAATCAACTCCATCTTGCTCCGATCAAAAAGTGCCCATGGAAAAGACAATGCCTTTCCATGGGCACTTTTTCTAAGTTGGCCTAAGGCCAGTTTCAACAACTCCTAGAAAACGATCTGGGAAGTCGCAGTAGGTACGTTAGAAACCAATAGTTCGGAACCAATTGTGTTCTTATCGGACATAGACCACAACAGTGCTTGGCCCGCATTAACTTGACGCATCAAGACATCAATCGTGCCATTGTTGTCAAAGTCACTTGCACCTTCAATCTGCCAGCTGACATCAGGAACATCCCGACCAAAGGTGGACTCAGCGAGAATGGTAGGACCATCCATTTCCCACAGTACATTTTGGCCTGCAAGTCCATTACGCAACAGGATGTCAGACTTGCCATCACCATTGAAGTCAGCCATGGCTTCAATCTTCCAGTTGTTGTCGCCAAAGCCACGACCAATGAGGCCTTCAGAGAGGATGTTGCCTGAACCATCCATGTACCAAGCCACAATCTGGTCGGCAGACTGGTTACGCAAGATGACATCAACGTTGCCATCACCATCAAGGTCACCGGTACCGGAAATGCTCCAGTTTGTATCAGGAACATCGCGACCAAACAAGGCTTCAGAAGCAATGCTTTGGCCACCGGAATTCATGTACCAAGCCAAGTTTTGACCTGCAATTGCATGGCGCAAAATGACATCTGCTTGGCCATCACCATTCAAGTCACCGGTGGTCTGCAATTCCCAGTTGGTATCTACAATCGTTCGGCCAATTGGAGACAGGCTGGCAGTCAGCGTCGTTGTATCAATGGACAAAGTGGACACAACACTGGAGATCGTATCCCAGGCAATTGCCGCCGAGGTCGGTGTGGGTGTAGGTGGGTTTGTGACTGGGTCCAGGTCTACTAGAACGAGTCTGAAGTCACCACCTTGATTACCTGCAATTAGCAAGTCACCATCAGCATTCTTAGCAATGCTCTGACCATAGTCTGCTGCATTGAAGAAGTCGCTAGTGACTTTTCCATTGGTGCCGTAGCTAGTGTCTAAAGCGCCAGTGCTGGTGTATTGAACAGAAGCAAAGTCACTGCCAGTGGCATTACCGTTGTTGATGTAGCCACCCACTCGAACGCTGCCGTCAGCATTCGCAGTAATGCTCCAAGCGTAGTCATCATTACCCGCAAAGTCTTCGAGCACTCGGCCATCACCATCAAAGGTGGTGTCCAGAACGCCATCACTGGTGTAGCGAGCAATGGCAAAATTCACACCGGTGCTGCTGTTAGCATCAGTAGAATGGCCGCTCACTAAAATATTGCCAGCGGCATCAGTAGTGATGTCCCAGATCTGATCCTGGCCATCACCATTATTAAAGTTAGTAACAACCTTGCCGCCAGTGCCAAAGGTCGTATCTAGAGTACCGTCAGCGTTGTAGCGAACAATCGCAAAATCATCACCGAAGACACCGGGGCTATCAGCTGAACCCGCGACAAGGATCTTGCCACTAGCATCAGTGGTAACGCTAAAGGCCTTGTCGTTGCCACCATCAAAATCTGTTACAACCGTGCCATTGGTGCCAAAGGTCGTATCCAAGACACCTGCACTGGTGTAGCGAACCAGTGCAAAGTCATCATGGCCATTGTCCCGGTCAGTTTTGGCAGAACCTGCAACCAAGAGATTACCGGAAGCATCAAATGCAACGGCATAGGCTGCATCATCAGCATCATTAAAGTTGGTCGAAACCTTACCACCAGAACCAAAGCTGGTGTCTAGGGTGCCATCGCTGTTGTAGCGAGCGATCGCGAAGTCATTACCCAAGATGCCAGCGGTGTCAGCTTTACCAACCACCACAATCTTGCCATCAGCATCAATGCCAATCCCCAAACCCGCATCATCGCCATTGGCAAAGTCAGTGCTGACGAAACCGTTGGGGGTAAAGCTGAAAACACCAACGTAGTCAGCCAAAGTACGCTCAGTCAAAGCCAATGGGGCTGAAGCGTTACCTTGATCCAACTGCCATTGCCCACCCTTGAGGGAAGAGCCCACGGGATGACTCGCTGCTGCCACAGGTACACCAACGAGTTGCTGCAAGCCTGCGAGGAATTCTTGGCCGACCTCACCAGCTGCAACGTTACAGCCATACAGCAAGAGCTCAGGAGTATTCGCGGCAGCTGCTGCAAACCAGGTCTTCAGCAGCTCAGCATTTTGGTTAAGACTATCCAAATGCAATTCGCGATTGCCAAGGAGCAGATGACCGGGAGCACCGTGGGACAGGACATGCACTGAACCTAGGTCAGAACGCCCTGCCAAGGTAGTCGTGATTTGTGCAATAGCATCAGCATCACGAGACAGCAGATGAACCTCAGCACCAGGAATAACCCCCTGTGCCAAAACATTGGGCTGCTCTACGCCGGAGTCAATAAAAACAATTGTTCTGTAACGAGCAAAAGTTTCGGCGGCATTAGAAGCGGACAAATAGGTTGGTGTCGACATAGGACTTAAAAGAAAGAGCCTGATCTTGGTGTTGGAACGTTACAAACAACTCGAAACATAGGCCCAAGCCTAAGTTCAGCAGCCCCCAGCATGTAAGGGGGTAAGTACAAGAATGGAGAATAAAATCCTCCGTGATATCACTCAAAAAAGATGTGGAAATCTAAGTGACGCAGCTGGTACCCGCAGCCTAATTCATACTTGGTCGACTCTTTAGGTTGAGTCTGCCTTGCAATATTAGGTTACCCACTTTCAGAATAAAAAGTTAAAAAGTCACATGGAATAAATGCGTATTGACCAAACGCAGGTTCAACAGAAGGGACTACGAAACATCATGTTTTATAGAGTCCGGCAAATACGGGGGATGGAATCATCAGCACTAGACTCACCAATAAGGTGATTTCTTTTGAAGTAGAGCAATCTAAAAAGCTACAAAAGCCTTGCGACAAAAGTACTTCACTGTTCTAGAGTGCAAGAAAATGAATCGAAACAAACTGTATCTGAGGAAAGGTGAAAAGCCTAGCCAATCAAGCATGCAAGCATTGATCAATGCCAAAACCAGCCCTTACCTCACCAGACCTGATTGAAGTCAATGAACTTGAAACAATCCAATGCCGCGACCCATCAGGGTCTACGAGCAAATTAATTTTATACCATCAAGAGAAAATTAGCAGTGTAAATAGCTAGTTCAGTCCAGGGCAAACACTTAAGTACAATCAACTAGTGATAAAAGAAATAATTAAAGACCTACTTCAGGATCCTACTTTAAGCGACAAATAATACTCAGACTTGAGACAAGGTTATGAAAGTTTTGTACCTCGAGTTAGCACTTCACCACGGCACCATATTCACTCAGGTCCAAAAAACTTCTGCTGGTAGCCAAAGCTGCATCAATGAGATGCAGAGCTTTGGAGGTTATTTAGAAAAGCTGTTGAGCCATAGCTTTCAAGCCGTAAAGTAAGACTCGCGAATTCATGCAAAGCTTGCCTCACAAAATTCAGTGGAGCTACCCAACCGAATGCTCAGCCCAACCCTATGAATCCATAGACCTCTTTCACAAACCCACATCAGCTCAAGGCGCCCTTGCCCCAAAATTGGGGCAAGGGCGCTAACAGACTATCTCCCGCTTGGAAGAGGCAGTTTTGGAACAAGCCAAGATTGATGAAAAGTCAGAGTCTCGCCAAACCACAAGGCAAAAACGTCCACATCACTCGCCCGTGCAAGGTGAAAGCAGATGCGTTAGAAACGCATTCTTAGCCGCCGATGCTGCTGTGCTGCGGGTGGACAACATTCCAACAAGGGTTCAAAGGATGCTCCAATACCTGTTTTCAGAATCTGGCCTAACACAGTTTTCGTGAGGATTTGGAGCTTTTGAGATTCCTTTCCTACAGGCATAATCAGCTTGCCATCAATATTGAGCTGCTCTAACAGGGGTTGCGGGATCTCTGGAGCAGAACCACAAACGATAATGCGATCGTAGGGGGCATGGTGGCTTGCCCCTAGACTACCGTTAGCTGCTCGGATGTGGATATTTCGATAGCCCAACTGTCCCAGATTTTGATGAGCCTGCTCGCCAACAGGGGCAATAATTTCAAGGCTATAAACTTCTTTAGCCAACTGTCCTAGAACTGCAGTTTGGTAGCCCAAGCCAGTCCCTATTTCTAAAACGCGATGCTCCGGTTGAACGTCTAATTGCTCCAGCATGTAAGCCACGACATGGGGCTGAGTCACGGTTTGGCCATATTTCATAGGCAGAGGTCGATCCTCGTAAGCCCAGTTGCGATCGCGAGAAGGCACAAAGCAATGGCGGGGAATTTCAGCCATTGCCTTGAGAATGCGGAGATCGCGAATATTCCATCCTTGTAACTGCATGACCATTTGCAAGCGCTGCCGTTCAAACTGCTTATCTGAGTTGGCAGACACCATCGGAACTCGACGGTTGAATTTATGGACCATGATTCTCCGTTCTGCAACAGGGGGAAGAACAGAGATAGAGAAGTGTTGGTCGCGCTTACTGTCATGCATCAAGCACAACAGCGTATTGAACTCCAAGGTCAAGGAGCAGGGTCAAACGACAGAATCGCTAAAAAGAAAGTGTTCTGGCTAGAGAAAACTCTAGGAAAGCGTCAAACGGTGCAGCTGATCTTGGGGGCAGCCAGGCCTCATAGACCGCTTCCCCATCTCTTAATGACTCCAGACTAATCCCTCAGCAATATTTTTGACGGCAACGCCATAAATCATTACGCAGCAAGGGTCTTAATTCTCTTGGGTGAATAAAAATTAGGGTTAATTCGCCCTATCTAATCTAGGAATGAAGCTGATTGGCCATCCACTGAAGGTAATCTGCTGAGCCTTTTGCAATGGGTAGGGCAATCAGTTCTGGAAGGTCGTAGCTATGGAGCTGGGTAAGACGAATTTGGAGTTGCTCAAAGCAGTTGAGATCTGTCTTGATGATGAGCTGAATCTCTGACTCATTGCAGATTTCACCTTGCCAACGATAGATCGATTGGATGGGATACAAATTGACGCAAGCTGCCAATTTTTCGGAAATCAAAGCCGTGGCAATGCGCTCGCCTTCTTCTCGAGAGCTCACGGTTGTTAAGACAACACCAGGGGCGATCACCACAGCAGGCTCACTTGAAGTATTCGGCTCAGCAGCAAGAGTCATGGCAGGGTTGCAGCGTCAGGATGGGGCAAATCCAGCATAGACCGCAGTTCAGCGATCGGAAGTGACCAATGCTCTTCAAACCGAACGCCCAAGAGCATTTTGGCAGTCTGTCCCAGCTCAAATCCCCGTTTCCGAGCAGCAGCCATTTGGACCCGTTGAGCGGGGGCAAGTCCAGGGTAAAGGACATTTGCAATGCGTAAACCAAGCTTTTGTTGGGGGCTGTAGGCCTGGGCTACCGCGAATGCAAGAACTCCCATTTCCCCAGCATAGCTGGTATCAAATCCTAAGAGGACATGGAACATATCATGGGTAACGGCATAGCGCATGGCAAAGGTGTTTCGGAGCGCAACAGCACTCAAGCCAGGGCTAATGTTGAACGGCTGAAGCTGGTTATCGAGCATATGTTTCGCGTAGCGATAGCCAAAGCTTTGGGGCGGGAGATTGACCAAGCAATCTAGATCAATCGTGGGATGGTAGCCCGCCACATCCTCTAACTGAGCTTCGATCTTGGGATAGGCTTTAGCGCCGAGAGCGTCGGCTTTACGAATTGCAAAATCACCTAAGTTACCGCTGGCTTGGAGAGCAGCAGCATCACGAAGTAGGGCCAGAATAGCCAGGGGTTTCACCATCATGCTGGGGTTCGGTAAGCTGCTAAGCGAGCCAAAAGGAGAGGTTTGTGGTTATTTCTCGCATCAAGTCCATCATAGGTCCACTCAAATATCGCTTTGGCACCAGTCCAGATCCTTTTCTCCAGGGCCTGTCTGGGGTGGTCCATGTGGGTGCCAATGTGGGACAAGAGCGAAACCTCTACCAAAGCTACGGATTAAAAGTTCTATGGATAGAACCCATTCCCAGTGTCTTTGCAGAACTTCAGCGCAACATTCAGGCTTACTCCAAGCAGAGCGCTTGCCAAGCGCTAGTTACCGATGTGGATGGCCAAAGTTACCAATTCAATATTGCCAATAATAAAGGAGCATCCTCCTCCATCTTACCCTTCAAGAAACATAAGGATATTTGGCCAGAAGTTGACTACACAACAACAGTCACGATGACGGGCGTGACGCTAGATTCCCTCTTCAAACAGCAGCAAATCAAGGCATCGAATTACCAAGCCTTGATTATGGACACTCAGGGAACTGAACTATTGGTATTGAAAGGTGGACTCACAGTGCTGAAGCATTTTCAATACATCAAAACTGAAGTTCCAGACTTTGAAGCCTATGAGGGCTGCTGCCAATTGACAGAGATGGATGACTTTATGACAGCTCAGGGATACGAAGAATTCTCACGGACATCATTTGCAAGCCGAGCTGAAGGGGGAAGCTATTTTGATGTGGTTTATCGGCGACGGGCAGCTTAAGCCCCTCTCCGTCTAACTTTGCTGCTGAGTGGGTCGGAGAAGAATGTCGTGAACCTCGAGATGGCTGGGTTGGTTCAGGAGATAGGTCACAGCGTTCGCAATGTCATCCGCTTGGAGCATGGGATGCTGAGCATAGGTCGCAGCAGCTTGTTCAGCACTTTTGCTGTATTTTTCAGCAAATTCAGTTTCAACAATGCCAGGGCTAATGCTAGAAATTCGAATCGCACTCCCGTCCGTGCGCAACTCACGACGCAAAATTTCGGTTAGGGAACGGACCGCAAACTTAGTCGCGGAGTAAAGCCCAGCGACCGCTATAGGGATACGGTGACCGGACATGGAACTGATGTGGACAATATGACCTCGACCTCCAGGGTGTTCTGATGTCTTCATGCGCTGAATGGCTTCGCGAGTACAAATGCAGAGGGCAAGGATGTTGACATCAAGCATTTCGCGCCAGGCTTCAGTGCTACCGGTCATCAGAGATTCTTGGTGACCGAGACCCGCACTATTGATCAGGACATCAACAGTTGGAAAATGCTGCTCAATCGCCTGAAAAAAGTTGAGAATTTGCGCTTCGTCACGTAAATCGACAGCTTGAGTGAGAACGGTACTGCCTTGGGCTTGGAGTTCTGTTGAGAGTGTTTCGAGACGTTCCTGACGACGTGCACAGAGGGCAAGGTTATAGCCTTCATGGGCGAGCTTGTGAGCAATAGCTCGCCCAATTCCACTGGAAGCTCCGGTAATAACAGCAAGAGGGGGTTGCATCGAGGAAACAGGTAGACAGAGGGGTATAAAATCAATGGGTCATACATCCAGATTGCCATAGTGCTCAGATAGAGTGAGACAGGTGGACAACTTTTTCCTGGCACTGATCCCCCCATATTATCTCCCCGTTGGCTAGATATACCCGAGAAGCATACCACCCTAAAATTGGTAAGCAGAAGCACATAAGCCCCGGAAGAGACGAGCATCGACCATGACCATGGTCGCTTCAGCCAATCAGATGCTGACGACTTGAAAATACAAAAGCAAATCTATGACTTGGGACCCCTGGCTCGACACAGCAAATGCAGCATTAATGAAGCAGGCTGGTCGGGAGCTCAGTGATGTAGAAGTTGCAATTTTAACAGGTGCAAACCAAGGCCTAACCTACGGCCAAATCGCTGAGCAGAGTGGTTATTCAGCCAGTTACTTAGAACGAGATATTGGACCTAAATTATGGCGCTTACTGTCAAAAGCTCTAGGTCGAAAAGTCAGCAAAACGAGCTTCCGTTCAGCAATCAATAGCTATCAATCAGAGCTAGACGCGGATTTAGCGGGTGACTCTCCGACTCAGCCATCATCCTCAGCCCCATCTCCACTCACCATAGATCTGCTGGAAGCTCCTTGCCCCCCTGTGTTCTATGGACGTGACGAAGAACTGGAGAAACTGGCCTCTTGGCTTTTAGGAGAAGGCTCCCAAGCTGCTTGCCGATTGGTTGCCATTTTGGGAATTGGAGGAATTGGCAAAACGGCCTTTGCAGCAACATTGGTCCAGCAAGTGCAAGGGCAATTTGAACGAGTCATTTGGAAAAATCTCAGCAATGCCCCACCGCTCAAGACTCTGCTACAGGAGCTGCTTCCTTTCCTATCGGGTGGCAAGGCGCTGGCACCTGAACCTCGACAGCTATTAATGCAACTACAGAGCACCAGATGCTTAGTCATTTTAGATAATGTCGAAAGCCTACTGCAGCCTGACTTTGCAGGACAATGGCGACCTGGATACGAGGCTTACGGAGAGCTTCTGCAACAGATCGGCTCCCTCAATCACCAGAGCTGTGTACTGCTGACGAGCCGAGAAAAGCCTGGCAATATTGCTCAACTCGAAGGTCCAACGCAATTGGTCCGCTCATTTCCCCTCGGCGGTCTGAATGAAGCAGCATTAGCATTTTTAGAGGCCGAAGGACTCTCTGGAACTCAGGCACAGTTAGAAAAAGCGATCGCCACCTATGGGGGTAACCCACTTGCCTTGAAGATCGTTTCCGCATCTATTCGCGATCTGTTTGAAGGCAATATTGGTGATTTTTTAGCCTGCGACACATTTTTATTTAACGGCGTTCGTAGACTTCTGGATGAACAGTTTGATCGCCTATCGGAGCTCGAGCAGAGCGTGATGTACTGGCTCGGAATTAATCGAGAATGGACCTCAGTGCGATCGCTCCAGGTCGATTTCGTACCCACCGTAGCTATGGAAAAGGTGTTGGAAGCCCTTGAACAGCTCTGTTGGCGTAGTCTCCTTGAGCGGGAAGGGGGACGTTATACCCAACAGCCAGTCGTCATGGAATATGTCACAAGCCGTCTGATCCAAGAAGCAAATGAAGAGCTGATGTCTGGTGAGTTTGACTTGCTGACTTGTCATTCTCTATTTAAAACAACGGTTAAGGATTACGTTGGGACCACTCAATGGCGACTATTCCTCAATCCTATAGCCCAAGAATTGCAGCGTAACTTTGCAACGACGGAAACATTGCAGTCTCATATTCAAAACTTACTCAACATATTGCGCCAGCAAGAGTCTGGAAGAGCAAGCTACGCCGCAGGCAATTTACTCAATCTTTCATTAGAGTTGTCATTGGACCTCAGTAACCATGATTATGGCCAACTTAATCTGGCCCATGGAAATTTTCAAACCTATAACGTTCAAAGCCTTAACTTAGCTGGGACGAACCTAAAGCAGTCCAGTTTTACTGACCATTCTGGAAGTGCTTTAACCGCTACATTTAGTCCAGACAGTCAACTTTTGGTTAGTGGTGATACGGAAGGAAATATTTACGTCCGCCGAGTCCCCGATGGCGAAATCATCCATATTTTACATGGTCATCAATCCTGGGCGCGGGAAATGAGCTTTAGCCCGGATGGTCGAGTCTTAGCGAGTGCATCCCATGATCGCACAATCAAGCTTTGGGATCTAGAGACTGGTCTCTGTCTCAAAACCTTCACCGGGCATCAAGATATTATTGGTCAAGCATTGTGGCACCCAACTGAAGCAATTATCGCGAGTTGTAGCTTTGACCAAACCATTAAGCTCTGGGATATCAATACTGGAGAATGCCTCAAAACCCTGAAAGGCAGAGCAATGGAGGTTTCTCGTGCAGAGTGGAGCCTAGATGGGAAATATCTAATTGCTTGCGATGGGGGAAACGGAGGCGTCATATGGGATGTGAACTCGGGTGAAATTGTTCAGTCCTTCGATGGACATCAAGCCCAGGTCACATTCATTTCTCAAAACAATGATGGGACACTAGTTGCAACAGCATCTCAAGATGGTAGCTTAAAAATTTGGAATGTGGAGACAGGCCAATGCATTCAAACCCTCACCGGAGATTTTCCACCTTCTTACTGTGTGATGTTTCATCCCAAGCAGAGCCTAGTTGCCAGTGCTTGCTTTGATGGAATGGTGCGTTTGTGGGACTGGTCATCAGGAAAATGCATCCAAGTTCTCACAGGACACCAAAATGTCGTATGGTACGTCAGTTTCAGCCCTGACGGTCAATATTTAGTCAGTACCAGCGACGATCGCAGCGTCAAACTCTGGGACGTTGCATCTAATCAATGCCTAAAGACCTGGCAGGGCTATTTGGGAGCAATTTGGGATTTATCAATCACCCCAAGCGGCATCGTTGCAGCAGGTTCCCAGGAGGGCAAAATTCAGCTATGGAATTGCGACACAGCTCAACGAGAGTCAGAGTTCACGGGGCACAACAACCTCATCTGGTTCTTAGAAGGCCAACCCCAGGGAGATTATTTAGCCAGTGCTTCGGGAGATGGCACTTTAATAATCTGGGACATTAAGTCTGGCCAACCACTCCAAATCATTACCGATCACAAAGCAGCTCTCCAGGCTGCCGCTTGGCATCCCGATGGCTCCCAAGTCGCAAGTAGTGCCGCCATTAATAGTTGGATTAAAATCCACGATCCACTCTCCGGAGATTGTATTCGCACCTTAAAAGCCAACAGCTATATCTTCTCAGTGGCCTACGATTCCAGTGGAAACTATCTGGTCGGGGGAACCCAAGATGGTCGAGTCTGCGTTTGGAATAATAAATTATCGATTTCAGAACAATCCCTCACAGAGTCTAATTGTTTGGCAATTCTAGAAGGTCATCAAGGCAGTGTGTGGTCTTTGGCTTGGAACGCTGATGGCAGTCGCTTTGCCAGTGGCTCCCATGACGGCACTATTCGGATTTGGCAAGGAAACATCTGGCAGGAGCAAACCTGTCTCACCGTCCTGCAAGGTCATCAAGCATTTGTTTGGTCAATTGCTTGGAATCCGGATGGAGATCGCCTCGTCAGTGGCTCCCAGGATGGCACAGCCAGAATTTGGGATGTGGAAACTGGGCAATGTCTGAAGATCCTGTCTGGAAGCTCGAGTTGGATTCGATCCGTGGTGTGGCTAAATGACAGAGACGTCATTGCCACAGCAGGAGGGGATGGCTGTATTCGCCTTTGGGATGTGGAGTCAGGCGAATGCCTCAAAGTATTGAGAGCGAAACGCCCCTATGAAGGCACCAACATTTACCAAGCCACTGGTATCTCCCCAGCTCAAAGGGCATCATTACTTGCTCTAGGAGCGATTGAGCAGCCCCTTAAGAGTTGAGCGACATCGACCCCACGAATGGTGTTGCGAAGCATGGGCCAGAATCTTTACCAGACAAGAGTTTAAGGTCTATGGATTGTTAAGACTTAGCATCGCACCATGGGTTCATTCACTGGCTTATATATAGCGTTTGCATCCAGGAAACCAGAGGTTTACAGAGGTTTCCTGTAAAGACAAACGTAACAGCCTTATCTAGAATTGAGAGCAGCTCAGCTTGCAGCACTCATAGTATTTAGCATTGCTTCCTCATTTCTGGCTACCAGGCCCTCACATGGGCCTTAAGGTGCTGATGAAGTAAGAAAACTACAGTTGTAGATCCTCAATTAATCTGAGTTTTCTTATATTGACAAAACAGAGTGGAAGGAATAATTGAGGCGAGAATCTCCCAAAGCCCAAAAACGTCAATCGTTCCATTTCACAAGCTGTCATCGTGTTTCAGATGGTCGAGTTTTTTTGCGGAAGCATACTTCTCAAGACAGCGATCTTGCTAAAGCGGGGCTATTTCAAAATTAAAGAGATTCTGATCAATGAATTCTAAAGTAGTAAATAGTATATTAATCAGCGAGTTTTTGGCTTTACTCGCTGTGTTGCAGAGAGCAGAAATATGCCTCAATGAGGTTGAATCAGAAATAATTTATTCAACTGATCCCGAGCCATCTCCAAGAAGGGTACATGCGCTTCTAGAAAGCCTAAACTTACTCTACACAACTAGTTATAAATTATCTAATCGTTGGCAGAGCTTGCACTCCAAAAGCTACTCTGAGGCCTACTTTATAAAATCACTTTGCAAAGAAATAAAAGGCCTTATCGATATCACACAAACAACGACGAGCACGCTAAAGCGGCATAAGAACAAGGTAGCTCAACCCGCTTGCTCTCTCCAATTGAAGAGGTGTCAGCAGGTAATTCAGCGATTAGTTCGGATCATTGAAGGGTCTATCAATATTCATCAGCAAGATTAACAGAAGCAGAATCTAAGATATTTAGATTATTGTTGTTCAGCAAAATTCAATAGCTTCTGAATCATGCCGACTAATTGTTTAAGTTGCACAGGTTTACTCAAATAATCACTCGCTCCTGCCTCTAAACAACGTTCGCGATCGCCTTCCATCGCGAGGGCTGTCAACGCAATAATCGGCAGATGAGCAAACTGGGGGTCTCGACGAATATCTTGAATGGCAACCAGACCATCGACCTCCGGCATTTGAATATCCATCAAAATCAAGTCAGGAGAGACAGAACGGGTCAAGGCGATCGCTTCTTTTCCTGTTCTTGCCAGACTCACACGGTAGCCCTTCGCTTCCAGATAGCTGAGCATTGTCGCAATATTAGCCTCATTATCTTCAGCGACTAAAATCAAAGGCGCAGCTCCTTGCTCTATCTCCTGGGGTTCCAGCCCAGCCTCATCAGCAAGCTCAACATCAGCAGCAGTCATCAACGCAGGTCGGTATGGCAAATCAATGCTGAATCGGCTGCCCTGACCAAACTTGCTATTCACATGGACTTGCCCACCATGAAGCTCCACAATCCGCTTCACGAGTGAAAGCCCTAAGCCAGTCCCTTCATACTTGCGATTCAAGGCGCTGTCGATTTGCACAAAGGGCTGAAATAATTGCTCAATATTTTCAGAGGCAATCCCAATCCCATTATCAACAACAGAAAGTCGTAAGTAGCCTTGTCCCTCTAGCATGTCGTTGATGTTCTGTGACTCACCTGAAGAAGGATCCTGCAACAAAACATCCGCTTGCAAATCGATAGAGCCACCTTCCGAAGTAAACTTTATCGCATTCGTTAATAGATTAATTAAGACCTGACGAATGCGTCTAACATCAAGTTCAATTAACGGCAAGTTTGAAGCAATCTTAGTATCTAAGCGAATCTCTTTCTTCCGCGCAAGTTGCTTAACAAAGTTCAGACTTGACTGACAAATAGAGGCAACGGAAGCTGGCGTAAACTCTAGCTCAACCTGACCGACCTCAATCTTGGAAAGATCTAAAACATCGTTAATTAATTCCAGCAGATGAGATCCACTATGTTCAATGGTGTCCAGCGCTTCTCGTTGGTCGTGATTGATCTTCCCAAACACTTGTTCCTGTAGACCCTCTGTCATGCCCAAGATGGAGTTAAGCGGGGTCCGAAGTTCATGGCTCATATTGGCAAGGAACTCACTTTTAGCCGTATTGGCAGCTTCCGCAGCTTGCTTAGCGACTTGTAAATGTTGTCGCTGCTCCTGCTCCTGCTCTAGTAGCTGGGCCTGGGCTAGCGCAATTCCAACCTGAGAAGCCACTGCTTCTAAAAGCGAAATTTCGTTGGGGGTCCATTCACGACAAGAATCAGATTGATGAATGGCTAAAGCACCGTTAGGCTGTCCCTGGTAGGAAGTGCGTACGGCCAGCATCGATTTAATTTGAGCCTGCTGGGTAATGGGTAGCGCTGCTGACAGTAAAGGGTCTTGAGTAACATCTGGCGAGGAGATCGCTGCATCTCCCTTCAGAACAGCTTGGACATGGGGGTTGCCGTCAATGGGAATACAAATATCGAGCATTGATGGAACGTTCCCATTTCGATATTCCGACATACAAGGGAAATGGGGAGCGGGCATAGTCTCATAGACATGAATCACACAACGGCTCGCCTGGAATGCTTTGCCAATCTCATTAACGGCAGTTTGGAAAATACTTTTTACATCAAGATTTTGGCGAATTTCATTCGTAATACTAACTAAAAGCTGCTCTCGTTGAAGCCGCTGTTTGAGAACCATTTCAGCAGCATAGCGAGCACTAATGTTACGGATTCGGATAAATTCATACCCATCGTCATCCAGCTCAAAATAGTTACTGACAACCTCAACGGGAATAACCTCCCCAGTCTTCATTTTCATACGGGACTCAAGGTTACATCCAGTATATTTTTTCTTATTTCTCTCCCAAGTGTTAGCCCATTCATCTGGAGGGAATTCAATATCAACATCAAAGATGTTCAACTTTGTCAGCTCTGCTTCGGAATAGCCCAACATTTGGCAGAGTGAGGAGTTAACATACACAAACTCTGCCTTTTCATTAACCCAACAGATGCCATCAGAAGAATTTTCCACACCATATTGTGTCATTTTCAGAAGCTTTTCGGCTGCTTTACGATCGCTAATCTCCTGAATCCTCACCATGCTGAATTCATTGCCACCGAACTCAAGTAGCTGTGCACAAACTTCAACCGGGAAAATTCTTCCATTTTTAGCACGATGCACAGACTCTAAATGCACGTGCTTTTCAGCTTTGAGTTTCTCTCCAAAATTCGTAAAATCATCTGGTCTAAACTGAACATCAACATCCGCCATTGAGAGCGAAAGTAGCTCCTCTGGGGAATATTCCAACATCTTGAGAATTGCCTTATTGCCATACAAGATGTTCGAATGTTCATCTACCCACAAAATGCCATCTGCAGCATTATCCATAGAATACTGCGTGACCAAAAGCTGATGATTGAGCTGGCTCAGCTGCTCATTTTTAGTTTTTTCTAATTCGTAGAGTTGATTCACATGGCGAAGCTGCAAATGGGTTTCCACCCGAGCGAGCAACTCGGCCTCTTGAAAGGGCTTACTAACGTAGTCCACTGCCCCTAAAGAGAAGCCTTGAATCATACTGTCAGTATCGGACAAGGCCGTAATAAAAATAATCGGCGTATTGGCAGTGGCGGGATTAGCCTTGATTTTCTTACAAATATCGTAACCATTCAAACCTGGCATCTTGATATCCAGCAAGATCAAGTCAGGAACTTCAAAGGTGAGCTGCCTCAGGGCATTTTCCCCACTGATTGCCACAGAGACTCGATAGCCTGCTGTAGACAGGATATCGGTCATAACCTCCAAATTAACAGGAGTATCATCTACAACTAAGATATCTGCACAATCCATGGGTACTCCGTGGACGAATTTTCTTCGCCATGATTCCTAGTTGCCTCAGTCGGAGAAGAGAGTTCTCACTCACTTAAACTTCACTTATCTTTCAAGGATGAGCTGCGCCTTGACAACCCCCAATGAGGCTAAGCCTTTTGGCTTAGACTCGGAAGCCCGTCAGCGAGGGTTTGTTGGAATATTTAATGGTCTGCCATTGCGATCGTAGATGGCAACTTCCCACTGGCCGTTGACGCTGACTTCAAAGACAACGCGATCGCCCCGCTCACTGACACTGGGATTCCGCACCGCCGTCTTCAATCGTCCCGTGAGGTTACGCGATTCCCGATTGCTCCGCCGATACAGGTAAATATCGCTCCGCCCATCCCGCACGGAGGCATAGGCAATAAACTGACCATCCGCAGAAACCGATGGATGGCTCACGGCACTGTCCTGACGATTTAGGCCTGGCAGGGGAATCAGACGACGCGATCGCGTATCAAAGAGTTCTATCTCTTGCCGTCCTCGGCGATCACTCACCAAAGCGATATACCGACCACTATGATGAGCATCGCGATCATCATGGGGACTACTGAGACCACCTCCATCATTATTGGGATAACGCATTAGACGCCCACCGGGGCCTGCACAATTAGTCAGCAGCAAGAGGCCCGCGATCGCCCCCCCCAGTCTTGTCCAACAGAAGCGAGATCGTGGTCTAGAACCATGGAAAGAGAGTTTTTTGGCTCCCTCGACGACAGAAGCGGCCCTGCTCTCTGTTTGGCCCCTCAAGCCCCTGCGACCTCTCCAACTTCTACTGACCATTGGACTGCCGCTCCTGTAACACCTCACGGTTGGTCTTTTCAGGGACGCCGCGCGACAAATCCAACTGCACACTGGCACCTCGATCAAAAACCTCAATATCCCACTGGCCCCGACGACCACTCTCAAACGCGACATAACGGCCATCGGGACTAATGCTGGGATTGCGAACGGGCCCCCGGAAGCCGGAGGTTAACATTTGGCGACGCTGGGTGATGCGATCGTACAGTGCAATTTCAGGGCGACCTCGCTCGCTCACGATGTAAGCAATGTAGCGACCCGAACGACTCAGGCTCGGGCTCTCAACGATGGCGTTACGACGATGCAGGCGAGGGATATCGACAAAGCGCTTCTGCTGAATGTCGTATAGAGCCAAATCTTGCCGCCCACCTCGATTGGTCACCATGGCCACAAAGCGGCCATTGCCACTGATGGCGGGCTGGGTATCCGAAAAGCGACTATTCAAACGCGAATAGTCCCCCGGAAGGGAAATAACCTGACGACAGCTACTCAGCGACAAAACACAACCCAGGACCAAGGCACATGGCCACAGCGCTCCTCTAAGCCCACGCCGCTCTGGCGTAGCGTAGTTGTTTGATCGTGATGACAGATGCTCAAGCAAGCCCGTTACCTCTTCTGCAATCTCCCCTGAGGCCTCAGAAAGAGACTGCAAGGTAGCCAAGACTCAGCCGATTTGCCCAGCAAGCCTAGGCTAGACGGTTCAATCATGGGCAATTCCATCATAGGGGCTGTCCTCTAAATTGCCGGGAAGGTCTGGGCTCCCCCTATTCCCCAAAAAGAAGCGGAACTGACCGATGGGTCAATTCCGCTTCTTTAAGTGATTGATTTACCTGAAGTTAGCGGCTGGGCTAACCCTCTCCAGACTCAATTAGTCATCAAACTGATCGGAGTTATCACGCTCACTATCTGGCGGCGGTGACACTGGCTTGAAATCCACGTAGTCATCCTTTGCCGGTGTGTCTAAAGGCTGCATCGGAGCCCCAGGAGGAGGCGTCAAAGGACGATTGCCCGAAGGGGGAGCAGGGGTTGCATCAATCACAGGTCGCTCTGCACCAGGAGGACGGCGGCCGGGGCGATCGCCCGGACCCGGACCATAACCCCCACCCATCGGTGCACCACCAGGACCAGGACGATCAGCTGGGCCAGAGGGACGAGGGCGACGACGCGGGGGCATATCGATGGGAGGACGATCCATTCCAGGCGCATTCATGCCCGGGCCATTCATAGCAGGGCCATTTGGATTTGGGCCATTGGGATCTGGGCCACTGGGATTCGGGCCATCCATAGGACCACCAGCGGGTCCCCCCATAGGCCGACGGCCTTCATCTTCCAAGGGGCGACTGAGGGGACGGCCTTCCATGGAGCGTTCATCCCGGGGACGAGAGCCACGGCCACGGCCAGAATCTCGGCCCGCCTTGCGGTCAGGACCAAAGCCATCGTTAGGACCCGCAGGGGGACGACGACCATCTACATAATTATCCTCTTCCCAATCATTACGACGGGGATTGCGCTCGGGACGACGACCTGGAGGCCCATCAGAACGCCCCCCACCGGCAAAGTCATCACGACCTCCTCGGCCCCGGTCATCAAATCTGGCATCTGGGCCAGGATTGCGGGAGCGATCGGCTTCATTTAAAGAGGGACGACGGCCCGAAGCATCGTAGCGATCGTCATATCCAGCACCACGAGGGGGCTCACTGCCTCGAATACGGCGCTGATCTCGACGGGGCTCATTGAAGCGATCGTAATCGTCCAAAGAAGCCTCGTAGCGATAGACATTATTCGGTGCAGCTCCCCGAGGGTCATTCATCGGCCCATTACGACGCCCTTGATCCCCGGAAAACCCTTGGCGCATCGTCTCAAATGCCCCACGCCGAGACACAGGCCCTGACGGCTGTCGCGATTGAATGTTTTCCCACATCAGGGTGATCAGCGCGCCGATCATCAGCAGCTGCTGAAACGACATCCCTAGGGAGAGGTCGAAGGCGGAGGCAAACAATATCAGTGAGCAGACAACACCAATCAGGGCGTAAATATTGTCTGAGTCGCGTTGAATCTCCGGTTTAACTCGCCCGAACAGAAACAATGCAATCGACGCGACCAACAAAATCAGTCCAAATAGCAGTGCAGGTGTATTAAAACCGCTCACAGGTAATTTCCTCTCGTGATTCAGGCTGCTCCGGGGCGGAGCATCCATATTGGAGACAAGGGATCGCGTTAAAACCTTGGCTCCAACTTATAGTCTGGAATCTCAGCGCATGTGCCCAAGTCCAATCAGGACAGGGGGTCTGACCAAAGATTCCAATAAGTCAGCGTTCCTTCACCCAGTCTGGCCTCAACCAAACCTCAAGCTTAGAATCCATCCCAATGTGGTAGCCCCATTGGATGGTGACAGAGAGCATTAGACTGCCCACCGTTCCACTGTTCGCGCCTGCTTGTCCAAAGTCGGCAAACATTTAGCGTGTCTATGGTATCAAGACCCGTCAGAATCGCCCAGAGTCAGGCGATTTAGGATATTTCGATTCCCTTAACTGCGGCCCCTCCAGAAAGGACCAAGGACAGGGCAAAAGCAGAGGTGCATAACAGGGCGATCGCCAACCAATATCCTCTAACCCGAGGGAATCAGACGTGATATCCCTTGCTCTGCCGTCTCTCTAGCCCTAAAGACTCAAAGAGAGTGGGGCCTTGGGCTCCACTCTCTTTGAACAGACAACTTAAGTTATGACGCAGTTGAGAAGAAGGAGAAGGATCGAAGAGCGCAGCACTCATTTGAAGCGAATCTAAGACCCTTCTCCCCCAACAGAAACTCCTACGAGCGGGTAACTGAGTCGGTCTTGGCGAAGAAGATAAGAGCAACTGTTGCGGGAATCACAACAATCAATCCACCAGCCAAAAGGCTCAGCATGAAGTTTGTCAAAGACGGCGTCATGGATTTTAACCCCAGAAAATAGGCGTGATCATATAACTTGATAAATTAAAGTTTAGCGGCCTGTGCCCCTTCTCGTTAAGATCTTTCTGAGAAGTGTTTGCGTTTTGTAACTTTACAGCCAGCTAAAATCCGCAACCCAACTCAGTCCTTCTGTTCTCCTACGCTTCGGCCTATAGCTTATGACAGCACTAACGGTCCTTCCTTGGGTCATTGGCCCACTGCTGGGGGTAATGACCTTCGCCTTTATCTTCCGCATTGTGCTGACCTGGTATCCCGAGGTGGAACAGGAAAAATTCCCCTTTAAACTGCTCATCTGGCCCACTGAGCCTTTCCTGGCCCCAACGCGCAAACTCATTCCCCCTATTGGGGGCGTAGATATCACCCCCATCGTTTGGGTCGGCTTGTTTAGCCTGGTGCGCGAGATACTGCTGGGACAACAGGGCTTAATCACCATGGCCATCAACGCCAGCCAAGCAGCAGCATAATTAGCAAATCCGCCAACCAAAGGTCCTACAAGAGGAAAGCCTCAATCCAGCATCTGGGTTGAGGCTTTTTTATATGGGAGCCCTTAGCGCGAATAGATTCGCATGGGGGCTCCCGCAGAATTTAGGTAGGCTTTATTGGAAACCTAAAGTGCAGCATGCCAGGTCAAGTCAACCTGCCCAAGAGCATGGTCCTGCACTCGCTGAGTCCCATTCATTTCCCAAGCCAGTACATCACCCGTGGTGTTGTTACGCCAAACGATATCAGCACTGCCATTGCCATCCAGGTCACGAGCACCCTCAAGAGACCAATTACTATCTACAGGCTCCAAAGCCACATCGCCAATGGCGGTATAGCCATCCATTTGACGAATCAGGTTAATCCCGGTCGCTTGGTTCCGCAATAGCAGG
Source organism: uncultured Pseudanabaenaceae cyanobacterium (assembly GCA_938015405.1). Taxonomy (GTDB): domain Bacteria; phylum Cyanobacteriota; class Cyanobacteriia; order PCC-9006; family JAAUQQ01; genus JAAUQQ01. The sequence goes on along the minus strand of CALLPZ010000453.1, from coordinate 7,389 downwards.
TCAGACTTGCCATCCTGGTTAAAGTCAGCCACCGCTGCAATCTTCCAGTTGGGGTCTTCAATTGAGTCCAGGGCAGTCCCACTCACAACGGCTTCATTCTGCAAATTCCAAACCAGATTCACACCCGCTGCTTGATGGCGAAGGACGACATCCAACTCACCATCTTGATTAAAGTCACCGGTACCGACAAAGTGCCAATTGGTATCCTGAATTTCAGGCAGTTGAACATCTCCAATTGCCGTCGTTCCATCAGCATCTAGGTGACGAATCAAGTTGAGCCCCAAGCTGCTGTGGCGCAGCAGTAGGTCATCATTGCCATCTTGGTTGAAGTCAGCCAGGGCTTCAACTTTCCAGTCAGCATCAGAGATTTGACCCTGTAGGCCATCGCTGATGACTTGGAACCCAGTCGTCACCCAAGCTGCGTTATCTCCGGTGATGTCATTGCGCCAAAGAATGTCAAAGCCTGACACATTGGCCAACTGAGCCGCATTGCTGTTGCTCACACCACTCGCATCGACGCCACTGGAAACAAAGTTATTCACATCCAGCGTATCGGCATTGACATCCACCAAGGTGGTAACAGGCTCAAATCCGGCTCCAGCATCAACGAGGACGACAGTATTAAAGCCATTCTGCTGCAGTTGGACATTGCCGCCTAGAACCACTTCACCATTCACCAGAGACGTGAGGTCGAGACGGTCACGGACGATTTCAAAGTCCTGTACCGTATCGCCAAACTCACTGGCGCTGTTGTAGACAAAGACATCATTGCCCTGTCCTCCAGAGAGAACATCGGCCCCATCGCCTCCTTCTAAACGGTCATCCCCATCGGAGCCGCGCAGTAAATCATCGCCACTGCCCCCTTGGAGCCAATCATCACCGCTACCGCCATTGAGCAAATCATCGCCATCGCCACCCATCAGGGTGTCATTGCCACTGCCGCCATTGATCAGGTCGTTGCCGCCCATGCCATTGATGGTGTCATCTCCCGAGCCACCATTACTGATGTCATCACCTTCACCGGTATTGACGTCATCCACATCACTACCGGAATTGACCACATCATTGCCAGTTCCGCCCAGGGCCACGTCACCATCACTACCGCCGTTGACGATATCATTACCGTCACCGCCATCGAGGACATCGCTATCACTGAGGCCATTGAGGATGTCGTCGCCCGTGCCCCCGGTGAGAACATCACCACCGCCCGTGCCGACACCGGAGGTGTTCGTTCCAGGCTGCTGATAATCCGGCGTGCCATCTCCATTGGAATCAATCGGCTCACCGTTACCGCTATCACCAAAGCCATCAGCGGGGTCAACCGAATCGAGGATGCCATCGCCATCGGTGTCTGGACCATCAATGGCACCATCGCCATCGCTATCTAAGTCACCATTGCCCGTCTCTACGACATCGGGAATACCATCGTTATCAGAATCAAGATCGCGATAGTCATCTTGACCATCACCATCCGTATCCGGAGTGGGAACTGCGATGCCGCCCTCAGAGGGGTCAACGATATCGAGGATGCCATCTCCATCAAGATCCACCAGCGGACCATCACCCACAATGCCATCGCCGTTGGGATCTTGGCCTCCCGCCTCAATCACATCATTGATGCCATCATTATCAGAATCCAGGTCTTGGAAGTCCTCAACGCCATCCCCATCGGTATCAATGGGCGGAATCGCAGGCACACCACTTTCAGGCACTGTCTCAACCACATCGGGTAAGCCATTGTCACCTGCAGGGCCATCGACCTGACCATCCCCGTCCAGATCCGCAGCCCCATGGCCTGCTTCTTCCACATCGAGGATTCCATCGTTATCAGCATCCAAATCCCGGGAGTCCGGAATACCATCCCCATCGGTGTCTAAGCTGCCGTCACCCTCAGCACTATCCAGAATGCCGTCGTTATCGTCATCCAGGTCGCGGCTGTCAGGAACGCCATCACCATCAGTATCGGTGGCGGGTAGACCTCCAAAGGTCTGGGGGTCAGTCTCTGCGGGGTCGGCATCAACAATGCCATCTCCATCAGAGTCATCAATCACATCCACAATGCCATCGTTGTCATTGTCGGTGGTGTCATCAATTTCACCATCCCCATCCAGGTCCAGGGTGGGATTCACATCATTTTCACCGTCTCCATCACTATCGATGTCGAGGTAGTCAGGCAGGGGATCTCCGTCTTCGTTCGGCGTTACAGGGCTATTGAAATCGCCATAACCTGTGGGGTTGCCATCGGCAGAATCTTGGATACCATCGCCATCACTGTCTGGTCCATCCAATACACCATCATCGTTGGCATCAATGCCGCCGTTCTCTAGCGCGCCCCCTTCGAATAGATCCGAGAGGCCGTCGTTGTCAGAATCCAGGTCTTGGAAGTCGGGCTGCCCATCACTGTCGCTATTGACGGGTGCAGGCACAACACCGCTATCGGGAGTGGATTCAACCTCGTCAGGAACGCCATTGCTTCCCACGGGGCCATCCAACATGCCGTCACCATCGGTATCGATTTCACCGTGGCCTGCTTCGATAACATCATTGATGCCATCGTTATCAGCATCTAGGTCCAGACGATCCGGGATGCCATCGCCATCCGTATCGCGACCCGGAACACCATTCTCTTCAACCGTATCGAGGATGCCGTCATTATCGTCATCAAGATCCTGGTCGTTGGGAATGCCATCACCATCGGCATCCGGGAAACTAGACCCACCAAACACAGGAGCATCAGGGTCACTGATATCGGGAGTACCATCAACGTCACTGTCATCAATCACATCGAGAATGCCATCGTTGTCAGCATCGGTGGGGTCATCAATACCCCCATCACCATCGCTATCCAGGATGCCATTGCCCCCTTCAATGATGTCAAAAACACCATCTCCGTTGCTATCCACATCCAGATAATCAGGGTTGGTATCACCATCCTGATTGGGAGTCACGGGACTGCCACTGTCACCAAAGCCAGGGGTGCCATCCACGCTGTCGATGATGCCATCGCCATCGCTATCAACCCCATCAAGGACGCCATTATTGTCCGTATCGGGACCGCCGCTGCCGCCCTCGAAGAGGTCACTCAGGCCATCATTATCAGAATCCAGGTCTTGGAAATCGGGTTGACCATCGTTATCGCTATCAACCGGGTCTGGCACAATGCCACTATCGGTTGCTGACTCAACTATATCAGGAACACCATTCGTACCCACAGGGCCATCGACAGTGCCATCACCATCGACATCAGGCCCACCATGCTGGGCTTCAACCAGGTCATTGATGCCGTCGTTGTCAGAATCCAGGTCTAGGCTGTCAACAATGCCATCGCCATCGGTATCACCATTGGCCGGTGCAGTTGCTTCTTCAACCGTATCGAGGATGCCATCGTTGTCATCATCTAGGTCATCGGCATTAATGATGCCATCGCCATCCGTGTCTTGACCGACCGTTACCGTTACTGTCGCTGTTTCGGTATCCCCTTCAACCGTTGTCACGGTGTAGGTAAAGGTATCCGTGCCAAAGAAATCCAGCTCAGGCGTGTATTGGACCGTTCCATCTGGGTTAATGGTGACGGTGCCATTACTGCCATCAGTGGTTGCAGTGACGGTTGCGCCCGGTGCAAAGCTGTCATTGGCTAGGACATCAATGTCAACTGGAGCCTCTTCACTGGTCGTTGCAGTGTCATCTGTGACGTCGGGGAGTGGGTCAACCACCACATCCACCGTTGTGGTCTCCGTGTCTCCTGCCACCGTCGTGACGGTATAGGTAAAGGTGTCGGTACCGTTGAAGTCTGGGTCAGGGGTATAGGTCACTGTGCCATCAGGATTAATGGCAACAGTACCGTTAGAACCATCGGTGGTCCCGGTAACCGAAGCACCCGGGTCAAAGGAATCGTTAGACAGCACATCCACCGTGACAGGTACGTCTTCGGGGGTCGTTGCAGTATCGCTAACGATGTCACCAACAGGAACAACAGTGACGTTGACCGTCGCAGTCTCGGTGTCACCTTCAGCCGTTGTCACCGTGTAAGTGAAGGCATCCGTGCCGTTGAAGTCAGGGCCAGGATTGTACTGAACAGTGCCATCCGGATTAATGGAAACAGTGCCGTTTGCACCATCCGTCGTACCGGTAACCGTTGAGGTCGACTCGAAGTTATCATTCGCCAGAACATCGATGTCCACAGGCGTGTTTTCGTTCGTTGTCTCACTATCGTCAACGATATCCACATCAGGATTCACCGTGACCGTGACCGTTTCGATTTCAGTGTCACCTTCAGCTGTTGTCACGGTGTAGGTGAAGGTATCCGTCCCATTGAAATCAGGATCAGGGCTGTACTCAACAGTGCCATCCGGATTAATGGAAACAGTGCCATTCGCACCATCCGTCGTACCGGTAACCGTTGAGGTCGACTCGAAGTTATCGTTCGCCAACACATCAACCGTGACCGGGGTATCCTCATCGGTCGTTGCTGTATCAGCCACAGCGTCAGCAACTGGATCCACCGTTACCGTTACGGTCGCCGTTTCTGTATCACCTTCTGCTGTCGTCACCGTATAGGTGAAGGTATCCGTTCCGTTGAAGTCCGCGTCAGGGGTGTACTTCACCGTTCCATCGGGGTTGATGGCAACGATGCCGTTGCTGCCGTTCGTTACGCCAGTAACAGTTGAGGTCGACTCAAAGTTGTCGTTCGCTAGGACATCAATGTCGACGGGGGTATCTTCAAGCGTCGTATCGGTATCATTAACAATATCCGCGACTGGATTGACCGTTACCGTTACCGTTTCGGTTTCCGTATCACCTTCCGCTGTCGTCACCGTGTAAGTGAAGGTATCCGTTCCGTTAAAGTCGGGGTCGGGGGTATAAGCCACCGTTCCATCGGGATTGATGGCGACTGTTCCATTCGCGCCATCCGTTGTACCCGTCACCACAGAGGTCGACTCGAAGGTGTCGTTCGCTAGAACATCAACATTGACGAGGGTATCTTCATCAGTTGTAATTGCATCCGAAACAATATCCGAAACGGGGTCCACCGTCACATTGACTGTCGCTGTCTCGGTGTTGCCTTCGGCCGTTGTCACCGTATAGGTGAAGCTATCGGTTCCGTTAAAGTCGGCGTCAGGCGTATATTTCACGGTTCCATCAGGGTTGATGGTAACTGTGCCATTTGCACCATCTGTCGTTCCAGTAACCGTTGAGGTCGACTCGAAGTTGTCGTTCGCCAACACATCAATGTCGACCGGCGTATCTTCGTTCGTCGTATCGCTGTCGTCCACAATATCGACAACGGGGTTGACCGTTACCGTTACCGTCTCCGTTTCCGTATCGCCTTCTGCGGTCGTGACCGTGTAGGTGAAGGTATCCGTTCCGTGGAAGTCAGGGTCTGGCGTATATTCCACCGTTCCATCGGGATTGATGGCAACAGTTCCATTCGCACCATCCGTCGTACCGGTAACCGTTGAGGTCGACTCGAAGTTGTCGTTCGCCAACACATCGATACTGACAGGCGTATCTTCATCAGTGATGCCGGTGTCAGGCACAACGTCAGAGACTGGATCCACTGTTACCGTTACGGTCGCCGTTTCTGTATCACCTTCTGCTGTCGTCACCGTATAGGTGAAAGTATCCGTTCCGTTGAAGTCGGCATCAGGGGTGTACTTCACCGTTCCATCGGGGTTGATGGCAACGATGCCGTTGCTGCCGTTCGTTACGCCAGTAACAGTTGAGGTCGACTCAAAGTTGTCGTTCGCTAGGACATCAATGTCCACAGGCGTTTCTTCAAGCGTTGTATCGGTGTCATTAACAATGTCCGCGACTGGGTTCACGGTGACATTCACCGTCGCAGTCTCGGTCACGCCCCCGGTGGTCGTCACCGTATAGGTAAAGGTGTCATTGCCGTTGAAGTCTGCATCTGGTGTGTACTTGACGGTTCCATCAGGATTAATGCTTACTGTGCCGTTCGCACCATCTGTTGTAGCAGTTACTGTTGCACCAGCATCCTCAAAGCTATCGTTCGCGATGACATCAATATCGACGGGGGTGTCTTCATCGGTGGAGTCACTATCATTGACAATATCCACTGTGGGATTAATGGTAACCGTCACCGTTTCAGTTTCGGTGTCGCCTTCCGCTGTCGTTACGGTATAGGTGAACGTGTCGGTGCCATTGAAGTCGGGATCCGGTTGGTACTTCACCGTGCCATCGGGGTTGATGGTCACTGTGCCATTCGCACCATCCGTCGTTCCCGTTACTGTTGAAGTCGACTCGAAGTTATCGTTAGCCAATACATCGATATCAACAGCCGTATCTTCGCTTGTGCTATCAGTATCAGGCACAGTATCCACCACGGGATCAACCGTGACTGTAACCGTCGTCGTCTCTGTATCGCCTTCGGCCGTCGTTACCGTATAGGTAAACGTATCGGTTCCATTGAAGTCTGCATCGGGAATGTATTTCACCGTTCCATCGAAATTGATGAAGACATTTCCGTTCGACGCATTCGTAATTCCGCTCAGAATGCTACCGGACTCAAAGTTGTCGTTCGCACGGATATCAATATCAACTTCCGTGTCCTCATTGGTCGTGACAAAATCAGGCGTAATATCTGCGACAGGAGATACAGTGACTGTCACTGTTTCAGTTTCGGTATCGCCTTCAGCCGTGGTGACCGTATAGGTAAAGGTATCCGTCCCGTTGAAGTCCGCATCCGGTGTGTACTTCACGGTTCCATCGGGGTTGATGGTGACGGTTCCATTCGCGCCGTTCGTCGTGCCAGTTACGCTCGAGGTCGACTCGAAGTTGTCGTTCGCTAGAACGTTAATGTCGACAGCAGTGTCTTCATCGGTGGTGGTGGCATCATCCACGGTATCCACAACCGGGTCGACAGTGATGGTGACGGTTTCCGTCTCGGTATCACCCTCAGCCGTCGTTACCGTGTAGGTAAACGTATCCGTTCCGTTGAAGTCCGCATCGGGAGTGTACTTAACGGTGCCGTCGGGGTTGACAGAGACGGTGCCATTGGAACCATCCGTCGTGCCGGTGACGCTAGCGCCAAGTCCGAAGCTGTCGTTCGCGAGGACATTGACATCAACGGGAGTATCTTCATTCGTTGTCTCTGCATCAGGCGCAATATCCACAACGGGGTCAACGGTGACGGTCACAGTCGCCGTTTCGGTGTCGCCTTCAGCAGTGGTCACCGTGTAGGTAAAGGTATCGGTTCCGTTGAAGTCCGCATCGGGCGTGTACTTAACAGTTCCATCAGGGTTGATGGTTACAGTGCCATTGGTCCCGTCGGTCGTCCCCGTAACAGTGGAAGTCGACTCGAAGTTGTCGTTCGCGATTACATCAATATCAACGGCAGTGTCTTCATTTGTTGTTGCTGCATCATCTACG